>CAYFVA010000072.1:0-10461 GCA_964346265.1 uncultured Desulfobacterales bacterium | reverse complement strand
TCGGAGACGACAGGAGAACCCGGATTGTCGAGGCGGCCGAAGAAATCAATATCGAAGATATGATCGTGCAGGAGGACATGGTGGTTACCATTACCCGGAGCGGGTATATCAAGAGAAACCCCATCTCCATGTATACGAGCCAGCATCGCGGCGGAAAGGGCAAAATGGCCATGGGCACCCGGGAGGATGATTTTGTGGAGCATCTTTTTGTTGCCTCCACCCATCATACGTTCATGTTCATCACCAATTTCGGCAAGGTGTACCAGGTCAAGGTGTATGAACTGCCCATGGCCGGACGGTCAAGTGTCGGAAAATCCATCGCCAACTTCCTGAATCTCGATCCGGAGGAGCATCCGGCCACGGTGCTCACCGTGCCGGAATTCACACAGGGAAAGTATGTGGTCATGGCCACGCGCAAAGGAAGGGTGAAGAAGACGGAACTGATGGCCTATTCCCGGCCGAGATCCGGCGGTCTTATCGGTGTGAAGCTGGCAGGGGATGATGAACTCATCGCCGCCCGGATCACGGACGGAAATATGGAGGTCCTTCTCGGATCCCTGGACGGAAAAGTGATCCGGTTCCATGAAAACGATATCCGGTGCACCGCCCGCGGTTCCATGGGTGTCAAGGGCATGTCTCTGAAAGAAGGTTCCACCGTCGTCGGCATGGAAGCGTTGTCCAGCAGCATGACGTTGTTGTGTGTCACGGAAAACGGGTTCGGAAAGAGGACGTCCGTGGAGGAGTACCGGCAGCAGTCAAGGGCGGGCAAAGGGGTGTTTTCCATTAAAACATCGGCCCGGAACGGAAAAATGGTTTCTCTTTTGCTGGTGGATGACAACGACGATATTATGCTGGTCACCAACCGGGGAAAACTGATCCGGACTTCTGTGAAAGGGATCTCGGTGATCAGCCGGAATACTCAGGGGGTCAAGCTCATTGACCGGGAAAAAGGAGAGAAACTCATCGGTACGGCCCGGCTTCCTGAAGAGGAGAACCAGGAGGAGAACGAAGACAGGTCGGAGTAATTATGCCCGCACCGGCGCATAAGGGAGAAGGACACAGGGCGAGACTGAGGGAAAAATTTTTGCAGGGAGGCCTTACGGGGTTTCTGGATTACGAGGTGATCGAGCTTCTTTTGACGCTCAACACCCCGCGCCGGGACTGCAAGGAGAGCGCCAAGGCGTTGATGGAAAAATTTTCCACACTCCAGGCGGTTCTGGAAGCATCTCCTGAACAGCTGAAAACGGTCAAGGGAGTGGGAGATGCCAATATTCTCGGTGTCAAGCTCATCAAGGAAATCGCAGAGCGGTATCTTGAAAAGCGGGTCATTGACCGGGATGTGGTGAAAAACCGCAGCGACCTTGTCGCCTATCTGAACACCTGGATCGGGAACCGGGACAAAGAGTGTTTCGCAGGTATATTCCTTGATGCCAAAAACCGGGTGATCGCTTCGGATATTCTGTCTTCCGGCTCTTTGACCGTAAGCTCGGTCTACCCGAGAGAGGTGATCAAAAAGGCGCTTGAATACAATGCAGCCTCCCTGATCTTCGCCCACAATCATCCGTCAGGGGACCCGCAGCCGTCCGGAAGGGATGTCGCCATCACAAGACGTCTTGTATTTGCACTTGGATATGTGGGCATACGGGTTCATGAACATCTGATATCCGTGGGGGATCAGTTTTACAGTTTCCAGGAAAACGGATATATGGATCAATTTACAAGCGAGTTTGAAAAAAGCAATGACTGACACCGACACCAGGGACCGGCCGGATTGTTTTAAAAATCTTGACAAGGTCTTTCCCATGACCGATTCCGGATTGCGGCAGACCCCGGACGACTGTTTTTATCACTGCCCGTATAAAACGGAATGTCTCAAGGGAGCGCTCGCTTCTTCCAAGGGGGACGACGTGGAAGAGGAGATCATTGACAGGAGGGCGGAATCCGGGGCGATGGGGTTTTTTGAAAGGTGGGCGAGACGGAAGCGGTTGTACAATAAAAAGAAAAAGAACTGATTTTCCCGGGGAAAAGAGGATGAAAACACTCAAAGAGATTGATGTAAAAGGAAAAACCGTTCTGGTGAGATGCGATTACAACGTACCTGTGGATGAAGAGGGTGCGATTACCGATGATCATCGGATCGTTGCCACGATCGACCTGATTGACTATCTGCTGAAACAAAACTCCCGGATTGTCCTGGCAAGTCATATGGGACGTCCCGGCGGCAAGAAGGAGCCCGGTCTTTCTTTACGGCCGGCGGCGGCAAGACTTTCCGAGCTGATTGCCCGGAAGGTGGCGTTTGCAGAGGACTGCATCGGGGAGTCGGTGAAGGAACAGGTACAAGCGCTTCAGCAGGGAGAAATCCTGGTGCTGGAAAATCTTCGGTTCCACGAAGAAGAAAAAAAGAATGACCCTGAATTTGCAAAAGAGCTGGCCTCGTTGTGCGATGTATACGTGAATGAAGCATTTGCCGTGTCTCACAGGAGCCAGGCCTCGGTCACCGGGATTCCGAAGTATGCGCCCGTATCCGCGGCCGGATTTCTGCTGGAAAAAGAGGTGCGCAGTTATCTGGATTCCGTGCAGAATCCCGTGCGGCCCCTGGTTGCCGTTATCGGAGGCGCAAAGGTGTCAGGCAAGCTCGAGGCGCTGAAGAATATGCTCAATTATGTGGACAAACTCATCATCGGCGGCGCCATGGCCAATACCTTCCTTAAAGCCCGGGGAATCGATACCAAAGGATCCATGGTGGAAAACGATCTCGTGGATACGGCAGCTGACATTATGCGCAAAGCAGAAGAGAACGCCATCGAATTTCTCCTGCCGGTGGACCTGGTGGCGGCCGACGGTTTGAGCAAAGATGCGGAAACGGTGAAAGTGCCGGTGGAACAGATTCCTGACAACTGGATGGGTCTGGACATCGGTTCTGAAACCGCGGAACGTTTTGCAAAAGCCCTGGAACACGCAGGCACCATCGTATGGAACGGTCCCATGGGCGTGTTTGAAATGGCGCCTTTCATGGAGGGAACGCGGAAAGTAGCCGAGGCGGTGGCCCGATCGGATGCCTTTTCCATTGTCGGCGGAGGAGATACCGGGCTTGCCGTGAAAATGTGCGGTGTATCCGACTCGATCAGCTACATTTCCACCGGCGGCGGAGCGTTTCTTCATCTGATGGAGGGCAGGGAACTGCCCGGGGTAACCGCATTGACCTGATGGAAAATCCAAAAAAGGAGGGGGCGTGATATTTTGTGATAAAAGAGAGGAACTCAGCAGGCAGGAAAAAGTTGTCAGAAGTTATTACGAAGTATTGAGAGACGAGCTGGATCAGGTGATGCTCAAGTATTCGCTTGTGGATTCATACAACAATTTCATCCGGCACAAATCCCCGTACCCGTTCGTGGAAACCAGGGAGTTAAAACCGAGGGCACGGATACCCAGCACGGAATTCGAGGCCCAGAATTCCTTTCTTGTTATTTTTACGGAAAATTACATCGACGAAAAGCACAAAAAATACATCCGGTATTTTGACATCAATAAAACCACAAAAACCAATCTAATCAAGCACAAAGATTTTCCGGATGTGGAAAGTTTCGGCCGTCAGGCCAAGTACCTGGATACGGAAGGCTTTTTCTCATTTCTTGAATCCCTTCTCCCTGTGGATTATGCCCTTTTGATCCAGCGAAGCAAGCAGTCGAAACTGCGGTATGCCCTGACCCATTTCCATGTCCGGGTGGACTGGCCCCTTGCTGATGCAGCAGAGGATCTGGCCAAGGATCTGCGGTACATTTCCAAGGATCTGTATGAAAAAGGAGACAAGTACGCAGACGATCTGCAGAAAAAGTTTTTTGAATACTACGGTGTTCCGGTGATGGCGGGCGGCAGAAGAACCGCGGCGATTACCGCGGCCCAGTATCTTCGGAAAATCGGCGGTATTACCACGGTGTATGCCGGTTCCAGCGAGTCCAGGGCGCTTTTGCAAATCGACGAAAAGGGGATTTCCAAAGCCGTTCTGGTGAGATTCGACCCCTCTGAAGTAAAGGAGATCGCAAAATCAGCCGGCTTGAGTCAGAACAATTTCACCAAGAATTATGTGGTCGCAAAAGAGGGGAAATACTCTGTCGGGATTTTCAGGGCCAGATACGCGTACACCAGTCATGCACTGCCTTCGGAAGGGGGAAAGCTCAGAGAGCTGAAGGTCGATACCAACTGGTTGAGGGTTTGCTCGGAATCCCTTTTGCCGAAACCCTTTGTCAAACGGTATGCACCGATTCCCAAAAAGATGATTTATGCCTGAAGGGGCTTGATCATGGCGGTTTCATCGCAGTTGGGAAAATTCACGCACAAAATGCAGTCCGACCAGATCTTCAAAGGCAGTTCGGACCTGTCGATCACTTGAAAGTCGAACCGCGTAAAAAACGAAGGTTTGTACGTCAATGTGAAAAGCCTTGATATCCGGAATACCAGGGCTTCCTGTATGGTCCTGTCCACAAGGGCCGTGGCGATACCGCATCCGGAATGAGTTTCCGCCACCGCAAGGGACCGGACCTCTGCAAGGTCCTCCCAGCAGAACTGAAGCGCACAGCAACCCACGATCTCACCGGTTTTTTCATCTTCATATACCCAGAAGTCCCTGAGATGATCGTACAGCTTACTCAAAGGCCTTGCCAGAAGATCTCCTTTCCGGCCGAAGTGCTGAAGCAGCTTGTAAATCGTGGGCACATCCCCTATCAATGCTTTTCGTATCATGGTTCGAGAAATTCCTTGACCGCCTGCATGAAAACTTCATCCGTAAACGGTTTGTGAATGACTTTGTTGATCCCGGACTTCTGAAGCATGGTATCGTTCACAATGATATCCCCTTTTTCGTTTTCCAGAAAGTCACTTTGTGTGGTGATCATCAGGACGGGCAGCCGGGTGCGGGTGTATTTTTTCCTGATCTCCCGTGTCAGTTCAAGTCCGCTGATATCAGGCATGTTCAGGTCGGTGATCACAAGGTCGGGTTGTCGGGAAAGGATTTCCGGGAGCGCCTTTTCAGGAAACTGGAAAAGGGAAGGGGCAAATCCCATCTTGGTAAGTTTGTTCTGGTAGAGCTTGAGCATCATGCTTGAGTCATCAATGACAAAAATTTGTTTTGTCATTTCTTCTTTTTCCAGGTTGCGGTCTTTCTTTTCTTCCGGCAGGGAATTGATCAATTCTGCGGCAAGCTCGGTTTTCCCTTTGTCCTTGAGAAGCTTTAGAAACCGTTCTTTGGCCAGAGGGGAGGCGTTTTCCGTGACATGGCTTTGGGCCTGCCTGAGAAAGCTTTCCTCTTCAAGGAGAAAACCGAAAATGTTGGCGGCTTCTGACTCGATCAGGGCGGAAACCGCATGATTCGATTCTCCATCCTCCTGTCGGACGATGTTTTTCAAACCTGCCACAAGCGCCTTGGAAAGATTCTTGTCAATGGCTCTGGCCGCCCCCATGCGCACCGTTTCCACCGGGTCGGTAAGACCCTGTGCCAGGCATATGGCGGTTTTCCGGGACGGGATTCGTTCCATCGCCTCAAAAGCGGCCTGTCTGATATTGGCATCTTTGGGCTGGGTGTTGATGATGTCAATAATGGCGGGTATAGCGGCCGGATCACCGATATAGCCGAGGGTTGTGATCAGGTGAACCATGTAATCGGCCTGTGCGTTTTGAAACGCTTTGGTCAAAACAGGAACCGCTTTTTGGCCCAGCTGAATCAGTTGGTCTATGGCGGTGTCCCGGACAATGGTCTTGTCGGAACTCAAAAGGGTGGTAAGCTGATCCAGGGCGTAAAGATCCTGGATGTCAGCGATGGCTTCCACCGCCATTTTGTCCGTTGTTTCCTCTCCTGTGATAAACGACATCAGCATACGTGCGGCTTCCTTGCCCCCAATGGCGGCTACGGACCGGACAGCGGCCTGTTTCAGGTCATGATCCCCGGCGTTTACAATGGGGGAAAAAGCGGGCAGGTATTCTTCAAGGCGCAGGTTGCCGAGGGCCACAACCGCCTCTTTCAGAATTTCGGTATCGGTTTCGGATGAAATGACCTCCTGTAAAACACCGGCGGCTTCATGAAGGCCGAGATCTCCTGCGGCCCGGATAAAAAGCAGTCTGGATTGTTTTTCGTTCCCCCTGATAAACCGGAGCACAAGTTCGGTATTGCCGTAGGACTTGTCCAGGATAAGTTCGTAAAGGGCCTCTTGAAGTTCGGGGCTGGAGATTTCAATTCCGGTAAGGTACTCGAGCAACGGTAATGCGATTGTCTCTGATGCTTTTCCCAGTTCAAGCAGCGCCAGTTTCTGCAGATCGACATCCGCGTTTGCGTCCGAGGCGAATTGAAGCAGCGCCCTGGCTTTTACGACATCTTCCTGTTTGATACAGAATTTGAGTTCTTTTATAAAATCTTCCGCTTTGATGGACGCCATATCGTTTGCTTCCTCACTTGAACTGGTAGAAAATGGACCGGAGATATTTTTTGGAAACGAAAAGGTCGGTATCGTTGGACAGAGACTCGGTGGATCCGATCAGAAGATAACCATCCGATTCCAAGGATTTGGCGATATTGCCGTAGATCCGTTGTCTGGCAGCCGGGTTGAAATAGATCATCACGTTCCGGCATAAAATGATGTCATGTGTGCCGATTCCGGTTAACGGTTTCATCAGGTTGAGTTTCTTGAACTGGGCCATCACCCGGATCTGGTCTTTGATCCGGTAATAATCCCCCTGTTTGTCAAAAAAACGATCCAGTCTTTTTTTGTCAAGGCCTCTTGAGACTTCGAATTTGTTGTATTTACCGTAACTCGCCTTGGCTACCGCGTCATCGGAAATGTCGGTTCCAAGGAGTCTGATATTGTACCGGTCCGGGGTGATCCCCATTTCCACAAGGATCATGGCAATGCTGTAAATTTCCTGTCCTGTGGAGCTTGCTGCGCTCCAGAGACGGATGGAAGGTTTCATGCCCGGATTTTTTCTGGACCGCTTGTCGATCAGATCCGGAAAAATTTTGTGCTGAAGCAGCTCAAAAGGGGTTTTGTCCCGGAAAAAATAGGTTTCATTGGTGGAAATGGCATCAATGACGGCATTTTCAATCACCCGCTTGGGATCGGATTTTGCCTTTTGTAAAAGCTCGGAAAACGAAGTACAGCCGAATCGGTCCATCATCGGATTGAGCCGGGTTTCCAGAAGATATTCCTTGCCCTTGTCCAGTGCGATTCCGCTTATATCGAGTATGTATTTGGAAAACTGATGGAATTCTTCCTCAGTTACTTTCACTTTTGTCATTGTGCAAGGTCCGGCAAAATTGTGTCCGTTCTCTTCAGGCGACAACCGTTTTGGCAATTTCTTCGGCGATTTTTCCGAGCGGCGCCACCACATCCGCGATTCCGGTTTCCACAGGTTCTTTGGGCATTCCGTACACCGTGCATGTGGCTTCATCCTGGGCAATAATGTAGCTGCCGTTGTTTTTCATCTGGATCAATCCTTTGGTGCCGTCAGACCCCATTCCGGTCATGATCACGCCTGTGGCCCTGCCCACATAGTGCTCGGCAATGGAGCGGAACAAGTAGTCAACAGAGGGTTTGCAGCTGTTTTCCGGGGGATCGTCCGTGGTTTTGATTTTCCGGGTGATGCCGTCCGCGCCGGCAACGATTTTCATCTGTTTTCCGCCGGGGGCGATATACACTGTTCCCGGGCGGATCACTTCACCGTTTTCCGCTTCTTTGACGTCGAGCCGGGATTTCTTGTTCAGGCTGTTGGCAAGGGATCGGGTAAAAAGTGGCGGCATGTGCTGAACGATCAGCACTGGTGCGTTCAGTCCGGATTCCAGCATGGGAACCATTTCCGTCAGGGCGTTGGGACCGCCGGTGGAGATGCCGATTGCCACGATTTCAGAGTTTCTGGTTTGGGTCCGTTTGTGAACCACCCGGACGGCAGGTCTTTTCGCGGCCGGTTCTTTTCGGGCAGCAGAGGGCTTGCCCCCGGCCGGGGTTTTAATCCGGGAACGGGTCCGTTTCTGCCGTTTCAGGGTATCAATGATGGGCAAAAGAGATTGTTTCACTTGGGCGAGATTTTCCGCCATGGTGCCTTCTCCGGGCTTGGAAATAAAATCGAAAGCCCCGAGTTCCAGCGCTTTGACGGTCATTTCACTGCCGTCCTGGGTGAGCGTGCTCACCATGATCACGGCGGGCGGGTTTTGCATGTCCTTGATTTTTTCAAGCACCTCGATACCGTTCACTTCGGGCATTTCGATATCAAGAGTGATAAAATCCGGTTGTAAGGAGTTGATTTTTGACAGGGCGATCTTTCCGTTATTGGCAGTGCCTGCCACTTCGATTTCAGGAATTTCTTTTAAAATATCTCCGACAATCTTTCGGTACACAATTGTGTCATCGATCACAACGGCTTTTAATTTTGTCATTAGTCCTTGAGAACCTCCTCAATATCCAGAACGCCGATCAATTTGTTTTCCGTTTTTAAAACACCGCTGAAAAATTTGCCTTTTATGCCGCTGATATTGGCGGGTGCGGGGTCGATCTCTTCGGAATTTCCGTGGACCACGTCGCTGATGGAGTCCACCATAAGTCCGATGTGTTCATCCTCGGAGTTCACGATGATATTCCGGTTGTCTTTTCCCGAATTGATCCGGGACAATCCGAGCTTTTTGGCAAGATCGATGATGGTGACGATTTTGCCCCTCAGGTTGAGAATTCCAATGACGTAGTCCTCGGCCTGGGGCACCTTGGTGATATCAAAATGTTTGTTGATTTCCTGGATGTTCAGTATATCGATACCGCACAAAGCCTCACCCACATAGAAGGTCGAAAGCTCCATGGTTGTGTTTCCTGTTTCAACGTTTTTTTCAGCCATACTGTTTTTCTCCTTTGAAAGAGATGAATAAGCCTATATCAGATGTAGATACTGCTTGATGATCTTCATCAGTTTTTCCCTGTCCAGCTTGATCTCATATTCGTCGATTCCCACTTTTTTTCCTTTTTCAACATGGGCTTCACTGGCAAGAGAGGTCAGCGCAATCACTGACAGATGTGAAAACGAAGGATCCTGCTTGATTTTCTGGGTCAGTTCGAATCCGTCCATATTGGGCATCTCAAGGTCCGTGACCACAAGATCGATTTCATCGGCCCGCTCTTTTAACAGTTCATAGGCGAATTCGCCGTCTTCCGCTTCGAGCACCTTGAACCCGTCTTCGGTCATGAAATTTTTGACCTGTTTTCTGAAAAAGGCGGAATCTTCTGCAAACAGAATGGTCTTTTCCTCGCCTTCACTGGTGATGTGTTCCCTTGTTTGTGCGTCCGTTTCAAACCAGTCCGGATTGATCTGTTTGATGAACTCGAAAATGTCGATCAGCAGGGTGGTCTTTTCGTTGATAATCATGGAGCCGCTGATGCTCGGCTGTTTGAGGGTGTTTTCATCCACGTCGAGCACCACTTCCAGGGCATCCACCGGCGGTGTGACCATCAGGCCGAGTTCCCGGCCCTTGACCCGGAATACAATCACTTCCTGCTGCTCTTTATGGGGGAGCGGTTTTACGTTGGCCACCTGGCTGACTTCGTACAGCGGGAGTGACCCGCCCCGGTACTGGATCACTTTTCGATCCCCGACCTCTTCGATGGCGGATGCATCGAATCGTTCGATCCTCTCGACAAGGTTGAGAGGGGCGGCGAAGTATTCCTTTTCCGCGTTCCGGAAGGTGAGCATGGCCGCCTTGTCTTTATTGGCATCTTCCTCCTGTTCCATCTCTTTTTTCACGGTCTTCTTGGACGCCACTGCAGTCAGTTCGGCCATCTGGGCCAGGTTAGAGATATCCAGGATCAGGGCGACCTTGCCGTCTCCCATTATGGTCGCTCCGGCATAGGCGTCACATCTTTTCAAATGCCGGCCCACCGGTTTGACGACGATTTCTTCCGAATCCAGAAGCTCGTCCACCACAAGTCCGTATTTGAATGATCCGGCGGAGACCACTGCGATGTTAAGGGCGCTGTCCGCGCGGTAGCGCCTGTCTGAGTCATTCTGTTCCCGTCTGTTTTCCGCAAGGGTTTCGGATTGGTCTGCCGAATCCGTCTCTTCAAGGTCTCTGGACCGCCTGTCAGCGACGTTCCGGCGGCGGTCCGGTTTTTCCTCACCGGTTTCCGGATCGATGTATGTTTTTTGTATGCCGAGTATCTCCGAAAGGTTCAACAGCGGAAGCAGCTGGCCCCTCAAACGGACCACCGCGGCATCCCCCACCTTCTCGACCCGGTGTTTGACCTGGGAAGCGGAAATCCGCAGCAGTTCATCCAGATTCACCTGGGGCACTGCATACTTCTCTTTTCCAACGGCCGTGATCTGGCTTGGAATAATGGCCAGGGTCAAGGGCAGTTTGATCTGTATGTCGGTTCCCTTGCCCACGGTCGAATCAAGTTCGATGATTCCGCCCAGGGCTTCGATGTTGGTCACCACCACATC
>CAYFVA010000071.1:0-10631 GCA_964346265.1 uncultured Desulfobacterales bacterium | reverse complement strand
TACAACCATTACTGGCCCATAGAGGAAATTCACCAGCGGTTGGATGAAAAAATGACCAAAGCCTTCCACAGCGTCCATGACATGTGTGAAAATGAAAAGGTCAACATGAGAGAAGCGGCCTATCTGGTGGCGGTGGCAAGAGTAGCCGAAGCCTGTAAACTCAGAGGATGGACCTGAAAACAGGAGTCTTATGGAAATGAATTTTTCCGTACCGGACCTGGTGCGGACCTACCATCTGTATCAGAAAGTAATGAATCATCCGGACATGGTGTATCTGATCCGGGAGATTTTTCTGAACAAGCTGGAAAACGACGGTATTACGGATGCCGAGGCCATCAGAAAACAGGCCGCGGAGATGATTGCCCAATCCGGAAAAGATGATCAAAATTCGTCTCTTATCAGCGAGTATACAGATATTTTGATCGATATCTGGTTCTCCGTTTCGTATTCCGATGACACCATTGCCGACAACATCAACCTTTCCCTGAAAAAGAAGCATTTCAACAAGCTTTCCATGATCCTGAACAAGGAAGGGGTCACATACGGCAAGATAAAACAGGAGCTGGACAACTTCTGCTGCATCCCCGAAGGGGAGCTGCACCTTTCTCCCAACGAAGCCGAAAGCGTTCGGGTGGGGCTGATCAACCATTTCATTTCCAATCAACTGCCTTTTATCGGCATTGCCAAGCGGTATATTACCATCCGGGACGTCGGGGACCTCTCGGACAGAATCATCCGGACCCGCAGAAGGTCCGGGCGAATCGGAGGAAAAGCAGCCGGAATGATTCTGGCTCACCGGATTCTTGTTCCCCGCCTGAAAAAAGGCGATCCTGAACTTGAAAAGTATGTCCGGATTCCGGACTCCTGGTACATTAATACGGGCATTTTTTCCGATTTCATCGATTCCAACGAACTTTTCCATTTCCATGCCCAGAAATACAAAACAAGGGATGATATTGAAAAAGAATACAAACACATTGCCGAACTGTTCAAGAACGCGTCCTTTCCCGAGGATGTCAAGAACTCTTTCAAAAACGTGCTTGAAGAAATCGGGGAGCATCCTTTGATCCTCAGATCCTCCAGCCTTCTTGAAGACAATTTCGGATTGGCGTTTTCCGGCAAATACGACTCGGTTTTCCTGGCCAATCAGGGAGATATCGAAACCCGGCTCAACGAGTTCATATGGGGGCTCAAACGGGTTCATATGAGCACGTACGGCCCGGCTCCGATCCTCTACCGGAAAACCAACAACCTTCTGGATTTTGATGAAAAAATGAGCGTGGTCGTCCAGAAAGTGGTGGGACGCCGCTTCGGCAGCTACTTTTTTCCTTTTTCCGCAGGAGTGGGTTTTTCCTTCAGCTCTTACTCCTGGACCCCGCGCATCAAAAAGGAGGACGGCGTCATGCGGCTGGTCATGGGACTCGGCACCCGGGCGGTGGACCGGACCGGTGACGACTATCCCAGAATGGTCCACCTGAGTCATCCGAACCTTCGGCCCGAAGCCAATGCCGCGGATATCATCAAATATTCCCAGAAAATCGTGGACGTCCTCAATCTGGAAACCGGAAAAATCGAATCGAAACACTTTCAGGACCTGATGGAGGAGGTGAATCATCCGGACCTTTTCTACGGGCTTTCGGAAAACCGGGACGGCCATCTTGCCGCCCCGATGTTCAAACAGGACCGGGTCGATCCTGCAAATGCCTGTATCACTTTTGACAACACTTTGGCGAAAACGAAGCTTCCCGCGCTCATGAAAAAGGTCCTCAGACAGCTGGAAGATGCGTACGGCCGGCCGGTGGACGTGGAATTCGCCTTTGATGACAATACGTTGTATATCGTCCAATGCCGGACCTTGGCCATTGCAGAAGACCAGGAAATTACCATGCCCGAACATGTTTCCGAAGACAAAATCGTTTTCCAAAACAACAATATCATCTCGGGCGGTTCGGTTGAAAACCTGGAATATCTTGTCTATGTGGATCCCAAGGCATATGCCGGTCTTGCCTCTTATGAGGATAAACTCGAAATCGGAAAAGTGGTCAACCGGATTAACAAACACATGGAAAACAAGCGGTACGCACTTTTCGGCCCGGGCAGATGGGGCAGTAACGACATCAACCTCGGCGTTAAAGCAGGGTACGAGGATATCAACAACACTCTTGTCCTCGGAGAGGTCGCTTTCAAAGGGGGCGACTCCACCCCGGAAGTTTCTTACGGAACCCACTTTTTCAACGACCTTGTGGAATCGGGCATTGTTCACGTTGCCATTTTTCCTGATGATGAAGAGTGTTTTTTCAATGAAGACTTCTTTTTAAACCAGAACGCCAACCAGCTTGGCACATTCTGCCCGGACGACGCCGAGTGGGCATCCGTGGTGCATGTCATTAACATCCCGGAATGCTGTGATAACAAAAAGCTTAACGTATTCCAGGACAGCCGCACCCAGAAAGGGGCAGGATTTCTCATTTAATGAAACCTTTGAAAAAGCAGCTTCTGCCGTATCTGTCCCTCCTGTCTGCTACCCTGTTATGGGCGAGTTCCTTTGTAGCGCTCAAAATCGCCTTCCGGAATTTCGATCCCATGTTCGTGATCTTTTCCAGGATGCTGGTCGGCAGCATCTGCTTTCTTTTTCTTTTCCGGTTGTACCAAGACACATCGATCCATAAAAAGGATCTGTTTTCTCTTTTTTTACTGGTTTTTTTCGAACCCTGCCTCTATTTCCTGTTCGAGGCAAAAGCGTTGCAGTACACCACAGCTTCCCAAGCCGGAATGATATCGGCTTTTTTGCCAATGCTCGTTGCAGTGGGTGCGTTCTTTGTATTAAAGGAGAACCTGACCCCCAAAATTCTTACAGGCCTTTTTATCTCCATTGCAGGAGTTTTCTGGCTTTCCTTATCCGGTACGCCTGCGCTGGATGCCCCGAACCCTGCGCTCGGTAATTTTTACGAGTTTCTGGCTATGATTTTTGCTGCCGGCTACACCATCGTGTTAAAGAAACTCACCCGGAGGGGATACCCGGCTCTGTTTCTCACCGCCATCCAGGCCTTTGCCGGAAGTATTTTCTACTTTCCGATCCTTTTTCTTCCGTCCACTGAACTTCCGGTCTCATTTGATCCCGTCTCTCTCGGCGCGATCGTCTATCTTGGATCCGCCGTCACTCTCGGCGCCTATGCCTGCTTCAACTACGGCGTGAGCCAAATACCCGCCGGCCAGGCGGCCGCTTTTGTAAACCTCATTCCAGTGTTTTCTTTGCTACTGGGTATCATCATTCTGAAAGACACGCTCTCCGCCCAACAATGTGTCGCCTGCCTGATCATTTTTTCAGGACTTCTTATCAGCCAGGATGTCAAAATGAAAGGAATAAAAAAAATGGTTCCCGCTCTTGTCAAACGGTTGAATTCGGATACGCCCCGATAATCCGTTCTTTTTTATCACACCGGTTCCGGAATTGATACCAGCTCCGGAATTTTACCCGCCTTTCCAGAGTGAAGGTACCAGTTCTTTTACCGACATGGCCGGGAAAATCTTTGTCTTTGCCGAAAAAAAATTTGACAAAGTTGACACGTTAAGTATTATTAAAACTATTTTATAAATACGGAACTTGTGAAAAATCATGAAATATAAGCTCGGGGCTCAGCTCAAAGCCCTTCGGAAAAAACGAAACCTGACCGGTAAGGACGTGGCGCAGAAGGCCGGTTTAAGCACAAGCCTGTTGTCCCAGATCGAAAACAACCGGGTATCTCCTTCTCTTGATACCCTGATTGAACTTCTTGATGTATACGGGATCACTCCGGACCGATTCTTTAAAAACTACGAAACCAATTCCCGGGTCGAAATCATCAATGAGAAAGATCGGGAGACCATTAACCGGAAAGGGTTCAAGTATGAAAAACTATGCGGTATCAGCCAGACCAGGGGCAAACATTCCTTTACCGCCTTTTTTCTTGAACTTTTGCCCGGCAGCAGCAGGGGAAATACCACGGAAGGCCACATGGGAAGAGAGCTGGGGATCGTAGTGGCCGGCAGAGCGGATCTGATCTACGGTGAGAAAAAGTACCAGTTGAAAAAAGGAGACTCGATTTCCTTTTTCTCCCAGATTCCTCATGTACTGAAAAATACAGCCGACTCGAAATTCCAGGCATACTGGATTGTTACGCCTGCAGACGGAGAGGATTATTTCGGGGAAAACGGAAACGATTAATTGCCAGGGAGCATTTTATGGGCCGCACCATTACACAAAAAATTTTTCAGTCGCACCTTGTGGATAAACCGTTTGACGACATCAGTGTATTACGACTTGACCGGGTATTCTGTCATGAAATTACCACTCCCGTCGCTATTACTGATTTGATCCGCAAAAACAAGGACCGGGTGTTCGACCCGGATAAAATCAAGGCGGTGATTGATCATGTGAGCCCGGCCAAAGATTCCAAAACCGCAACACAGGGAAAAATCATGCGGGAATGGGCCAAGCGCCACGGTATTACCGATTTTTTCGATATCGGCAGGAACGGTGTCTGCCATGCGCTCTTCCCGGAAAAAGGTTTCGTCCGGCCAGGCTTCACTATTATCATGGGAGACTCTCACACCTGCACCCATGGTGCCTTCGGCGCTTTTGCCGCCGGAGTCGGGACCACCGACCTTGAAGTGGGAATCTTAAAAGGGGTCTGCGCTTTCAAGGATCCGGGCACCATCCGGGTTACAATTGAAGGAACACTGCAGCCCGGTGTGTTTGCCAAAGATGTCATCCTTTCCATCCTACAAAAACTTACCGTCAACGGTGCCACCAATCAAGTGCTCGAATTCGAAGGGGACACAGTTGACACGATGACCATGGAAGAAAGGATGACCCTCTGTAATATGGCTGTGGAGGCCGGTGCAACCTGCGGAATCTGTAAACCGGACATGACCACGGTTGACTATCTCTGGGAGTTCATCCAGGAGGATTTTTCTTCCAGACAGGCAGCACTTGATTCTTTTTCCCGTTATCTGCCGGATCCGGCTGCAGATTACAGCCGCACCATACACCTGGATGCCGGTGCTGTAGAACCGATGGTCACCTACGGATACAAACCCGACAATGTAGTGCCGGTCTCTTCCATGCAGGATCAGAAAGTCGACCAGGTGTATATCGGTTCCTGCACCAACGGCCGGATTGAAGATCTCCGTGTGGCGGCTTCCATACTGAAAAACCGGACCGTATCGGATTCTCTGAGGGCCATTGTCTCCCCTGCCACATCCGGTGTATACAGTCTGGCGCTCAAAGAAGGACTCCTGCAGGTCTTTATGGATGCGGGGTTCTGTGTGACCAACCCGACCTGCGGCGCCTGTCTCGGCATGAGCAACGGAGTGCTTGCGTCGGGGGAAGTGGCCGCAGCCACCACCAACCGGAACTTTAACGGCCGGATGGGCAAAGGGGGCATGGTTCACCTGATGAGCCCTGCAACTGCTGCAGCGACCGCTGTTACCGGTTATATTACCAATTCGGAACTCTTTTCAGTCAAAGGGAGTGCGTTATGAAAAACTTTTCAGGTTCTGTGCTTTTTCTGGATCGGTCGGATATCAATACCGACGAAATAATTCCCGCCAAACACCTGACCGAACCGAACCGGGAAAATCTCGGCCCTTATCTGCTGGAAGATCTCGAGCTTGACGGTTTCGACAGAACAAGGGATCTTCAAGGCAGATCCGTGATTCTTACAAGGGGGAATTTCGGTTGTGGTTCCTCCCGGGAACATGCTCCCTGGGCACTTGAAATCAACGGATTCAACCTGGTGATTGCGGAAAGCTTTGCCCGGATCTTCCGGCAGAACATGTTCAACTGCGGTATGCTTGCGGTAGAACTGTCAAAAAAAACCATTGATTATCTTTTTTTGCAGTATTCCGACTCCGGGGCGTATGTCACCGTGGATTTTGAAAAAAGCGTTATTGTTATAAGCAACGACACGGCAAAAGACGAACTTTCCTTTCATCTTTCCGGATTTGATAAAGAACTTGTCAAAGCCAACGGCTGGGTGGAGTATGCGGATTCGCGGTATTAAAGTGGTGATTCCCTTGTATGTTTGATCTTTACCTCAAACGACTTACTTGTTTTCATCCGTCAACCGAAATTCCAAACCGCCCGTTTTACCTGCAGCAGTCGATTTACCCGGTTCGATTACAAAAAGAGGGCCATAGTCTTTTTGAACGACTGCACTTGAATATATGCCTCTGAACACCGTATCCTGTTTTACCGACACGCGGATTACAATTTCCGGGTTTCCCTTGTTTTTCCGTGCCCACTTGAACAGGCCGAGGCGATCTTGTTCCAGATCCGCCACCTTTTTTTGCACGGAAGGTTCGATCGTTTCGATTTGGTTTAGAATACGGTCCCTCTCAAACTCTGCCTCTTTTTTCTCCTGGTTCATGGTTTTCAAATTCCGTAGGATCGATGCAAGTTTCGATTCCAGGTCGCTCAGGATTTTTCTGCCGTCTTCACTTTCACCGGATGAAGAATCGTTTTCCTCTTTGATTCGCTTTTTCTTTTTGTCCGTTCTGTCATGAAACTTTTTCAACTCTTTCATCTTTACAAAGAGTTGATCCGCCTTCAGCTTGTTTTCCCTCCATTCGTCTTTCAGAGCCTGCAGCTTTTGTTTTTCCCGATCTTTTTCCCGGTCAATTTTCCGTGATTTTTCCACCACCAGGTCATCACGTCCGGCAAAGAGCCCGCATGCCTCAGTAACGTCGCTACCGACAGCCCCCGCATCGATTCCGTCTTTCGCTGAAATATTGGACGTAAGTATCCTGGCCTTTCCAGCTTCCAGCTTTCCACCGATCCGGATTGTGGAATCCATAATCTCGTTGTCGATTGTCACGTTTCCAAACGTTTCTATGATACAGTTCCGCAGATATCGAGCTTTTATGTGTCCCTGTGCTTCGATCCGGGCTCCGGTAATACCGACCTCCACGGTCACGTTCCCTGTGGCGGTCAATTTTGTTCCCCTGATTTCACCGGTCTTTACGCAACCTGCCTGTACCGGATACGAATCCGACAGAATTCCTTTCACATTGATATCAGCCCATTTTTCAAGGGGGCCGGTTCTCAAATCCGCATCCTCCAGAATATGGACTCCGGGGTGAACGTATATTTTTTTTTCAACGGTCAGTGCCGGCATCCCGGTTTTTCCTGCAAAAACTTTCTCCCTGTTTTCGGAAAAAACAGCTCCCGCCGCAGGCCTTAAAAGCTGTTGCGGTCCGAACTCCGGAACATTTTCCACGAGGTTTCCCCGGACATCCTTGCCGAGGATATGTTTTTCCGACAGCTTCAACTCAGCAAGAGCTTCTCCCTTTTTTACTTTTTCAACAGGCCGTCCGTCTTTCTCGGTTTCAAAATGATATCGAATCAACCGGCCTGTTTTTTCCACGGGAAAATCTCCGCCTGCCACCGGAAAAGAGGGAAGACCTGTGTCCAGGAAACACTGAATCACTTCATCATTAAACACCCCGTACACAATTTTATTTTCCGCCAGTACCCTTTTTACCTCTTCAAGTTCAACTGATCGGCCGCTCTTTTGATCGATATTCACCCTTGCGGTCATCCCTGTTTCACAGACTTCGA
Organism: uncultured Desulfobacterales bacterium; assembly: GCA_964346265.1. Taxonomy (GTDB): domain Bacteria; phylum Desulfobacterota; class Desulfobacteria; order Desulfobacterales; family Desulfobacteraceae; genus JAIPEK01. The sequence continues at coordinate 3,031 of CAYFVA010000071.1, read as the reverse complement.
TTTCCAACTGGTTCTCATGGGAACTTTCCGTTTCATTTGTCCTGGATTGTAACTCTTCCAAAACATTGTTTTTCTGATCCTCTGTCAGAACTTTCCATTTCACCAGTATATCTGACACACGGGAAACCGCTTCTTTCTTCTCCATTTCCTTTCTCTGTTTTTTTTCCGCCGCTGAAAGTTCGGAAGAAGAAGCAAGACCTTTTTCCTTTACCTTTCTGATAAACGCTGCGTCTTGTTTCAGAATCAACCGGTATTCATTATCATTGGGCTGCTTTTCTTTCCGGTTTTCATCTTTTGTTTTTCCGCTCTCGCTTTCGAATTGGTCTTCACTGCTTTGCATTATGTTGCCGGCCCTGTTTTCCACTGCTTTTTGTTCCGCAACGATTTGGTCCCGCTGGGCCTCCGTAATGATGCCGCTGTCCACAAGGATATCCCCGATCCGTTTTTGCAGTTTCGCCCTTTTAAATTCTCTTTTCTGAAACGCAAGAGCCTTGTCGATATCAGACTGTGTGGCAAGGCCTTTTTCCACTGCAATTTTACCGAAATGCTCTCCTTTTTTCCGGATAATGTAGTAATCCTGAATCAGCCTGAGCAGACCAACCTGATATTCCGTTGCGATTTTTTCGGCGATCATGATCCGGCTGTGAGAAACTTCGCCCTGGTTTTCCGCATAAATTTGGTTGATCCGGTCAAGATCGCTCCTGCTTATAGTCCCGTATTTGAAAGCAAGGTCGGCAACCGTGGGTATGTCTGTTACCTGTGTCAATGGCCTGTTCTTTTTATTCTTTACCTGAGTTTCGATTTTCTGCCTCTGTCTCGGTTTCTATCAGCCTGTTTACATCGATGTACTCTTCAAAATGGGTTTTCAATAGGTCATACACCTCATCGCGTCCCCACTGGTTTTGGCCTTTCGGCATTTTTATGTCGGTTATACCGATTTGTGCGAGCCATTTTTGCAGAATCGCCGGAGTGTCAAACAACCCATGGATATAGGTCCCGGCCACTTTCCCGTCTGCTGATACAGAGCCTTCCGTCTCTGTGATTTTTCTTTTGTTTCGCTCGCGTACAGTCAGCCAGTACCGGGGGTCTTCACTTCTGGTTTCACCCATATGGATTTCATAGCCTTTTCCCTGTATACCATCCCATTCAAAGGTGCTCCGTGTCGTGGTTTTTTCCTGGCTCATGGTTGTTTCGATATTCAACAAACCCAGCCCTTTTGTGCTTCCCGGATTTCCCTCCACTCCGTGGTCATCCCGTATACTTTTTCCCAGCATCTGATAACCGCCGCATATGCCGAGCACATGCCCTCCCGATTGCACGTATCTTTTGATACAATCCGCGATCCCGGATTGTTCCAGCCATTCCATATCCTCCCTGGAGCTTTTGGATCCCGGGATAATCACTGCTTTGAATACGGACAGGTCTTCCGATTGATCCACAAACGCAACCTGCAAACCCTCAATTTCAGAAATCGCGTGCATATCTGTAAAATTTGAGATATGCGGCAGTCGAATTACACCAACCGCCGGAAAATCAGGGGCCAGAGACCTTATGGAAGGACAGTTTTCAATCTCCACCGAATCCTCTGCATCTATTCTGAAATGAGAATACCAGGGCAAAACTCCGAATACCGGCTTGCCGGTCGTTCGTTCGATCCAGTCCACTCCTTCGGTAAAAAGCTCTGGATCCCCCCTGAAGCGGTTTACGATAAACCCTTTGACCATATGTCTGTACGTGGCCGGCAGGCATTCCAGAGTGCCCAGTATCTGTGCGAAAACGCCCCCCTTGTGAATGTCCGCAACAAGCACCACATCCGCCCCGGCATATGCGGCCATTCGAAAATTTACGATGTCCGTCTGCATGAGGTTGACCTCCGCACAGGAACCCGCCCCTTCCAGGACAATCGTATCGTGTTTGGCCGAAAGCCTGTCAAAAGCGGCACAAGCCTGCTGGAAGAAGTACCGGTTCTTCTTGTGATACGCCACAGCAGACAAATCCTCGTATACCCTTCCATTTACAACCACCTGGGAGGCTTTGTCCGCCGTGGGTTTCAGAAGCACCGGATTCATATCCGTATCCGGCGGCAGACGGGCTGCTTCCGACTGCACGATCTGAGCTCTGCCCATTTCAAGTCCTTCCGGCGTGATTCCGGAATTGTTGGACATGTTCTGGGCTTTGAACGGGGCCACATCGACTCTCCTATCGGATAATGAACGGCATAGAGCCGCGGCTACGATACTCTTTCCCACATCCGAACCTGTACCGAGAACCGCAAGATGATTCATATTTTTCACTTCTCTATTCCTTTTCGAGCCCGTATTCCTTTTTTAAAATAATGCTTGACTTCTTTCATCTCGGTTACAAGATCAGCTCTTTCTACGACACGATCCGTGGCCCCTCTACCTGTAATCACCAGTTCCATTCCTTCCGGCTTCATTTCCATCAATTCCAGAAGGTCCTTTTCGTCGATCAACCCGCACGTAACCGCCACGTTCCCCTCTTCCACAACAATCATGTCATACGCACTGTTTTGAATGCTTTCCCGAATTTCTTTCAATCCTTCGTTTGCAGCCTGTTTTTCTTCGTCTGTCGGAACCCCTTTGACAAATTTTCCACACCCGTACTGCCTGACCACTATCTGATGCGTAAATGCCTGAAGAGCGATGATTTCAGAATAATCTCCCTGCTTTAAAAACTGGGCCACCAGTACCGACAACCCGGCCCCCGCCGCCCTCAGTGCAAGCCCCAGCGCCGCTGTCGTCTTTCCTTTCCCATTTCCCGTATATACCTGGATATACCCTTTCATTCTTTCCCCCGATCGGATTGAATCTCCTGAGTTCCATGAAAATTCCGCCTTTCCGTCCTACCTGCCTGTTCCTGTCCCGCTATTATACACTTCCGGGTATTTATAGACAAGAAAGCTTTTTTCCCGTACGGGTCTCACGTAGAACATCCTTTTCTTCCCTGGTGTTTCACATGAAACATTTGTCAAAATCTTTTCTTCCCAATACCATTCATGGCCTGAGCATCC
>CAYFVA010000070.1:0-10712 GCA_964346265.1 uncultured Desulfobacterales bacterium | reverse complement strand
TGAAACAAGAGACAAGAACCACCCTCGTTCAAGTTTCGTGGTTTGTTGTGATGCTGTGCATCAAGGTTGTTTTTTATATAACAGCCATGTCCTTTTGGACACAACGAATGTTGAAAGCATAAGCTGTCAGATGTCGGGGGATTCGGTATTGGCTGTTAGACGTTAACCAAAACCCAACACCTAAAAGCTAACTGCTTTCATATAAAAGTCCGGAATTTTTCGAATTCCCTCTGGAACTTTCATACCTCATTGTATCAAAAAAGACACGACAACTTTATTAAAACAGTTTATCCAGCTCCTTGCCGTATTTGAGAACCTGATTGAACGGCAATGTCAGGTTCACGTCGATTTTGATTCCCTGAAAACGGGAACCGCGCGAAGATGCATCCACCCTTGTAAACCGTCCGAGCTCCCTGTTGTATTCAAACGGCAGTACATCAGCGGGTTTTCCGTCAAAGCCCAGTTTTACATGAAGTTTCTCCCCTTTGGTATTAAACAACATCTTGGCCCATTTGTACTCATAATTTTTCAGTGCCTCCCTGGCAAGTTCCATCTGGGTATACCGGGAAGTTCCTTCCGGGATTCCTTTTGTGATAATGGCGCTGTTTTTCAACCTGATATTTCCTCCGGATCCGGGAGCGGTAAACAGAAAGGCATCCTGAAAAGAGATGTCCCCCCGGTCGAATCGAACCGGAACCCGACCGCTCAGTGTCCCCTCGCCGGTGGCCTCAAAATCGGCCACGGTTTCCAGAAGATCGGCCAGCCTGATTCTATCACAGTAAAGAACCAGGGTATACGATTTCTTGCCCGGTATGATGCGGAAACTTTCAGCGGAAACGTTTCCGCCGCACCAATTGAAACTTGCATTTTCCACCAGAAGAGATCCCGGCGACTCAATGGTGTAGCCAACCCGGGCATTCGCAAATACCAACTTTTTCATCAAAATTTTTTCAATCTGAACGGTCTGGGCCGGCCGGCTTTTCACTTCTCCGAAAAGGTCATCAAGCCGGACCGTTGTTTTGATATTCTGCATTTCAAGACCGTTTTCCTTGAAATTCAACTGTCCGTCCCGGATATCCACGGTGAGATCGGATTCCATATTCCGATCCGCATACCGGATCTTTCCGTTTGCAGACACGAATGCTTCAAACGTGAGTCCATCCGGACCTCCTTCCATCAACGGCCTCAGAACTTTTTCATCGATTTTGGTTTCCTTTGCCGCAAACGCAATAGAAAGATTTTTTGTTCCTGACTCGTCCATACCTGCGGTCCCGGAAAATCCGCATTCAATACCTGGGGCATCCGTCAACCCGATATTGCCCTTTATATCCACTCCCGTCCGGGTCTGGCGCACGGACCCGCCGGCTTTCACCGAGACCCCGCCGGGCAGCATGCATTCGGAAACAGCAAAGGAACCGGTTTTCATGCCCTTGTTTACCGGAAAACGGAGCGGGACATGCACTTTTACACCGGAAAGCTCAATCCCGTCGAAGGGAAGATTCACACGCGAGAAATCTGCACTGACCTGTGACATGAATTCAGATGAAGTTCCGTCAATCTGCACGCTGAACATGGGGTTTTCAATCTCAACCCGCCGTCCGTTGTATACAGCACTCAAATCGTTGTTCCCCTGATTTTCCGCATAAATGGAAAACCGGTTGCCGTCCGCAGGCACATATTCTCCCTTCATTGTCACGGCCAGGGGCGAGGTCCGGTTGGTTTTTGCAGCAAAACCGCCCTCAAAGCCGATCTTTCCCTTTTTACCAAAGACCCGGGTTTGCATATTTTCAATGCTCACCCGGACCGGCTTTTCAACCTGCACATGGGACAATGATACCTGGATATCTTCACCTGCCTGGTGTACAACCCGGATATCGGTTTCCCCGGAAAAAGAAAACTGCGGAGCAATACGGGAGATAAACGGCGAAAGGTGCCCCAGCATAAAGTCCTCCGCCAGCACCGAAACCGTTTCCATATTTCCGGTAAAATCGGCAACCGCTTTGATGTCAACCTTTTGAGAAAATAGAAACGCATGCCCGGAAAGCGAAATTTTCTGTCCGGACCTGTCTAAATCCACCCGGGCTTGTAAAGGAATATGGAGATTGCGGCCCGGTTGACTGAAATTCAATGCCGAGCTTGTCACCGCTATGGTATCGACTTTGCCCGTGTATGGCAAAACCGGCTCAAGAAGTGTCCTCACATCAAGTTCATTTGGCCGGGCCGGCCTCTCTCCGGTTTCATGAAAATCAATATCCAAACGAAGGCCGGATATTGCAATACGGTTCACACGCTTTTCCAAAAGGCTTTTCAAAGAATACCCGATGAACAGGGAATCGGCCTGAACCTCATCTCCTTTTTTAATATCCCGGATATAAATTCCGGACAGGCCGATTCGTGCGATGTCGAACTCAAGGCCGGAAAAGGCTTCATTTTCCTCGATATGCCGCATTACCAATGTTTCCGCCATGGGCGGAAGAAGAAGGTAAAAGATCAATACCACTGCAGCCGCCGCCACCGGGACAAGTAAAAGACAGAATTTTAAAACGGTTTTATACGGCATTTTTGATATTGATTCTCAAGTACAGGTTTCCCTTTGAACCATCCGGTCCGGCCCTTCCCATTCCGGCAAGCCTGAGACGGGTACCCTGCCGGACACCGGGCGGTACTTTGACGGTATACAATCGGTTGTAAAATCCCCAGGGGATGTTGACCATCTTTTTCGTTCCGGTGATCGCCTCCACGGATGAAATGTCGATGTCTCCGTACAAATCGGTTCCGCTCTGAGCTGTATGGGTTTGAATCACCTGGAGTTTCGGTGTGCCCTTTTTTTTGGTAAACTGTTGAATTCTGGCGGATGCACCGGTTTCAGGGATTTTCCGGTTGAGTTTGACAAAAGCGAGCCCTGTAAGAAATCCTCCGATATGGGCCCACCAGGCGATCGCCCCCGCCCCCTCGCCCGCAGCATTCAAAAACTGGATAAGGAACCAGAGGCCAAGAAAGACAAACGCAGGAATTTCCACAAACCAGGGAATAAAAATAATGGGAATCACTGTGAGAATCTTCGCCCGCGGGTAGAGAAGGAAATAGGCGCCCATCAGGCCTGCAACGGCTCCGCTTGCGCCGATGGTCGGCATCCGGGAGACCGGGTCCGCCATAAAGTGAAATGCAGCGGAAATAAAACCGCACAGAACGTAAAACCCCAAAAAACGGGCGGACCCGAAATGGTCTTCCACATTGTCCCCGAAAATATACAGGGAAAGCATGTTGCCTGCAAAATGAAAAAATCCGCCGTGAAGAAACATGTAGGAAAAAAGAGAGATGATTTTGTTGGCAAAAGAGAAATAAACGGAAATCTCCTCCACTGTATACTTGGCCGGGACAAGCCCGTACCGGTAGATCATTTCTTGGTTATGCAGTCCCATGGAAAGCTGGTACAAAAATACAAGTGCATTCATTCCGATGAGCGTATACGTGACCACCGGAGTGCTGTACGATTCCTGGTTGTCCCGGACGGGTATCATTCCACCACTTTTAGCTGATAATCGTTTTCAAGGGAGCGTTTCAGCTGTTTGATAATATCCATGACAAGATCGTCGATATCATGCGACTGTCTTGAATTGTGCTGAAAGTACCGATCGATGAGGGGGCCGTGGTTCCGGTGAAGCTGGAACACCTCCTTGATTGTATCTCCGAGGGAAAAATACAGCGAGGCGATATGGCTGTCATCAAGGTTGGCAATCCCCGATTTTGTTTTGAATGACAGGTTCTTCTCCAGAAACCCCACCGCCTGCCCGATTGTTTCCGGCATGGACCCATTCTCTTCAGGCGACTTTTCCAGTTCCACAGTGTCGAATTCAATGCCCTCTTCCAGAACCTGCAGGTAAATCAACGCTTCCATCACGGCTTTCACGGATCGATAGATACCCGGGTCTCCGCTCAGCCTGGGACCGGCCACATTCAGAACCCGTATATCCGATTCCGTTACAAACGAGTGGAGCAGCAGGGCGCCTTCGAATTCATCCATGGCCAGAAGATCGACATGACAGCAGGGACGGTCCGCCTGCAGGGCGATCTTTTTCGTCAGAAGCGTTCCCCCGGTCAAAGGCCCCCTTGCCAGAAGCACGGTACCGTCGGACGCCATTACATTCCTGCGGGTCCGTGCGGCATAGTCGGTGGTTTTCATCTCCTGCATGTGGTACTTGACCGGCACTTTCCCGTTTTCCCTTTTTCGTCCTTTGGGGACCCATCCGCCGTGCTCGATATTGAATTTACGGGCGGCATCCAGTGCGGCCTGATCCGCCCCGGTCTGTCCGCCTGAAATAATTTTGTTCACCATTTGCGCTCACATTATCCCTTTTATTTTTAGGAAACCATCATTATAATAACAAGCAGGAACAGAACTTCAATACTCTTTTTGTAAAAATCGTTGCCGAACGGGAACGCTGTCCTGTTCCCCGGTTTGAAAAACACCAGTCCTGATCGGTATAAGGGGGGATTCCCGGACACATGAAAATACCCTGCAAAAAAATCTGCTATGAAATGATCACCCGTCACTGCATGCCGGACCATATCATTGCCCATTCAGAAATGGTTCACAATGTCACTGAAATGATCTGCAGACATATTGCCGAAAAATACCCGAATATCAATATCAATCTTTCCATAAGCGCCGCCCTGCTCCATGACATCACCAAAACAAAAAGTTTTACCACCGGAGAAAAACATTCCGAAACCGGAGCGGAACTTCTGGATTCCTTAGGGTACCCCGAAACCGGCGACATCATCCGCCAGCATGTGATCCTGGACTGTTACGACAGGACCTCGGACGTGAATGAGGCGGAAATCGTCAACTACTCGGACAAACGGGTCCTTCATAACCGGGTGGTGCCTCTCGAGGAACGCCTGGATTATATTTTTGAAAACTACGTCACCGAGAAAAAATACATCAAACAATACCAACTGCTCCGGGAAAAAACCTTTGAACTGGAAGACAAGCTGTTCCGGTGTATTGATCTTTCCCCAAACGATTTACAGGTCCTCAACCATGTCACCCATAGAAAATCGAACGGATGAAGACGGCATCCGGATTCTCGGATCAGGTACCTGCGTGCCGTCCCTTGAACGAAGTTCCTGTGCCGCCCTGGTCACCGCAGGCAGTGAAAACATACTGATCGATATCGGCAGCGGCACCATCCGGCAGCTTCTCAAGTCGGGATACCGGATCACTGATATTGACGCAGTTTTTCTGACGCACTTTCATGCCGATCATTCATGCGAACTGCCCGCCCTCCTGTTTGCACTGAAATACCCGAACCTGTCCGTGACCAAAAGCAGACTCCGCCTCATCGGGGGAACCGGTATCATGGAGTTTTTCAGCAATCTCAACCATGCATTTGGAAACCACCTGGCGCCACGGAATTTTCTTGAAATTACGGAACTTGATGAACAGACCGAAACCCTGCTTCGTTTTCAAAACCTGACGGTGTCATATACCAAACCCGCTCACAAGGAGGAAAGCAGGGCGTACCGGTTCACCTTCGCCAGCGGGTTTTCCATGGTGTATTCAGGAGACACGGATTTTTCGGAAAATCTGATCCGGCTTTCCAAGGGTGCGGATCTCCTGGTTGCAGAATCCGCCCTTCCGGACGGAGAAAAGGTATCCGGCCATCTCACCCCGTCGCTGGCCGGCGAGATTGCACAAAAGGCGGAGGTGAAAACACTGGTGCTGACCCATTTTTACCCGGAATGCGACGGGGTGGATATTGAAAGTCAGTGCCGCAAAACCTTTTCCGGAAACATCCTTCAGGCACGGGATCTTATGCAGATCCCCTGTTTCACATGATCCTGTCGATTTGATCCAGAAGATCATCCATGTCTTTTTCGAGTGTTTCCAAAAGCGCTTTTTGCTCCTGTTTTTCACTCTTTTCTTTCCGGACCGCCTCCTCCATGTTTTCGATTTGTATACCGCCCGCCCTGAATCTTTCGGACAGCACATCGGTAAAAGATCGAAACGAGGCTTCAATCAAAGGATAAAAGTATTGATTTTTCAGAACGGATTCATATGTGGAAAGGCTTTTGAGACTTTCTGCCAGGATTTCTTTTTTCATCCGGCCACACGCCCGGTTGAATCCCTTTTCCATTGACCGGGTTTCATTTTTGTTCAAAAGTTTTCCAAAAACCCAAAGCATTGAATGAATCCCGAAACCGGCAAGGGATTCAGTCCTGATCCTGCCGCTGTACCGGACTTCAAGGGTCAGGTCCGGCAGTTCAATGCCTGCGATCCTTTTAACCGTTTCAAGATCCACCGGGTCTTTCAACAGCGTGTCACCATCTTCCTCCTGGGGGATTTCGGCCGGCTTTGGCCCCGGCATTTCTTCTTTTTGGTCAGACAAGGATTCAGGAGTGACGATGCAGGAATGGTACAGGGACCTGAAATGATCGGTGATATGTTTTTCCTGTTGTCGAACAAGCGTTACAACCTTCGGGGTGATATTTTCGGCTGCAAACCGGTCCAGGGCTTTTACAGCATCCAGGAAAAACAGATGAAGCGCCGGGGAAAAACCGTTAGATTCAATTTTGGGCCGATACAAAGCATAATCAGGAGCGCGGTTTTCCACAAACCGGGAAAGCTCATGTGCAAAGGACTCATCACTTTTTTTGAAATGAAACTCGAGATTCTCTTCGATGTCTTTTTTCAGTCCGTCACCCACTCCGGCGATGGAATTTTGAAACATGAGTTCAAGCCGGATACTTTTTTCCCGGGCTTCTTTCAGATTTCCCATCGCATTTTCGGCTTTTTGCGTGTCCTCTCCCAGAAGATCGGAAAAAAGCTCGATCCTCTCTTTTGCATTCTCTGCGATCAGGTTGAGTCTTTCCACATGATTGAACAGCAGCAGGTGATACCGGTCATGTTCGATCATGCGTTCAAGCGTGTGGCGGAAGCGATCTGACATCCGCCGGGTGTAATCGGTGAATGCGGTGTCCCGGCGCCACTGACGCAGACGGTCCGCATCTTTCGGCAAAAGAGTTTCTTCCATTTCCTCGAACAGATTGAAAAGACAGGAAAAACAGTAAAGCGTTGCATCCTTTTTACAAAAAGAAAGATCACTGCGGATCTTGTTCTCAAGCTCGATAAAATCTTCAAAATCCTGATGTTCACTGAGATCACAGTTGACCACAAACAGAATATTTTCAATCAGCCCCATGTCCCGGACAAGGGTGAGAAATTTGACATCCGCCTCCCTTACCCCGGTCCGGCTGCTGATGACATATACAATCATATTTGCGGTCCCGAGATATTTCAGTATCTGGGACAGATGGGCCGGATCAGTGGAGTCGGCCCCCTGGCAGTCCGCAAGCTCCACACCCTCTTTTATGCCCGGTGAATTGTTCATAAGCTTTACATCCCGGACAAAAAAAGCAACCGCGGGATCACCCGTGAACCGCTTATGCTCGTCGAACCGGTCCGCGGAAAATTCGATCACATTCTCATCAGATTCCACGACATCCCGGATTTCGTCATACCCCTGAAGAGCGTTTTCCAGAATTCGTTTTTCCGTCCGCACGGCGCTGTCTTCATAGGAAAGATCAGAGAGCCGGTGTTCGTTGATTTCAAAAAGATATTCCCGGTCTTTTTTTTTTCTCAGATCAAACCACTCCGGTGCATCAAACCCGGTTCCGGAAAGCAGATCAAGGGCCCGCTTGATTTGAGAATTGATCCGGTCGAACGACTTTAACCGAATTTGAGCAGAAAGCGTGTCATCCTTCTGAATCCGGGTGACAATAGAAGTGGTGACCCCGGCGCCGCGTTTCAAAAAATCCGCCCCTGCCATGGAATTGATCAGTGTGCTTTTTCCTGATTTGATGGCCCCGACAACTGCGATCCGAATCAGGCCCGACCGGATCCGCTCCGGGATATCCTGCAAGGCGGCCTCCCAGTCTTCAAAAGACTTGTCCACCATGCCGGGGATTTGTTTCATGCGGCCGAGAAGAGTTTCGAGTTCGGAAACGCTTTGTTCCGCACGTTCGAATCGGTCCGTATCTTTCCCGGCCGGTTCCGTTTTCAATACCCCCCCACCAGCATCATGGCCTTTTCCCATTTCATGTCCACATCCTGGAGAAAGACCACTTCCTCGGATATGGAGCAGGTTAACCATGCATTCTCCTTGAGTTCGCTGTCGAGCTGCATCGGTCCCCATCCGGCACACCCGAGCAGGACCAGGAAAGAATCAGGCCCTTCATTTTTTGCAATCGCCTCCAGTATATCCCTTGAATTGCTCAGGCCGAGCCTGGCGGTAATCCGGAGACATTCGTGCCATGTAAACGGCGGACCGTGCAGGATGAATACGCCGCTGGGCTGTACCGGTCCGCCCAGGAATACGTTGAGCTGGTCCACAATCGGATCGCATTCGATATCCAGATCTTCAAAAAGTTCGCGCCCGGTTAAAAGGGGGTGGATCTTGTTAACGATAAATCCGAGCGCCCCGGTTTCATTATGCTCACAAATACATGTGACAGTTTCTGCAAAATTGGGGTCGGGAAGTCCGGGCATTGCGAGTAGAAACCGCCCTTTCATGCTTTCTGGGTACCCGTCAGACATATAAAAGCTCCATATTTGATCTTGACAATAGCACAGTTCTATCAGAATATTAAACAAGTACACAATTTTAAAGTTTTTTTTGGCATTTGCAACAGTTTATTCCATACCCGGGTCAAATAAAATGACGAAAATAAACCCAGACATACATAACATACAAAAAGCGTCAGACAAAAGTGAAACCCAAAAGAGCGTAAAAAAGGACGCCCGGTTTGACAAGGGGTTTTCCGGTCTGCTGTCGGAAAAGCTCAAGACGGATGAAACCGGAACTTCCATGAAACAAGGCTCTTCGATTCTTCCGGAAATCGAGAAGACAGGGTCCCTCCGTTTTTCCCTTACCCATCCGTCCGCAAAAACGGATGATTTCGGAATCGAATCAAGTCTTGGGCTCCTGGAAGAATACACCGCTTTGCTCATGGATCCGGACCGGAATCTGAAAGAAGCGTATGATGCCCTTGACCGGCTGTTGAAAAGCACGGTCGAAATGAAAGAGCGGCTCCTTGAATCCGGCACGACAGATGACGCCCTCCAAAAGATTGTGGACGGAATAACCGCAACCGCAAGAAAAGAACAGATCAAAATGGACCGGGGCGATTATATCGATCCGGCCTGATCCTCTTTTCTGCCGTAAATATCCTCATACCGGACAATATCATCCTCCCCCAGGTAGGCGCCGGACTGAACCTCTATGAGTTCAAGAGGGATTTTCCCCGGGTTTTCCAGCCTGTGGCGAACGCCGAGCGGAATATAGGTGGATTCATCCTCTTTCAGCAGCATGGTTTCCTCTCCCCGGGTGATAAATGCGGTGCCGGATACCACGGTCCAGTGTTCCGCCCGGTGGTAGTGTTTCTGTAGAGACAGACTCGCCCCGGGTTTCACCGTGAGCCGCTTGACCTGAAATCTTTCCTCTATATCCATTGTTTCATAAGCCCCCCACGGCCTGTACACCTTGGAATGGTTCACGGCTTCGGGTCTTCCGGTTTCCTTTAGCTTTTCCACCAGCGCCTTGACATTCTGCACCTTGTCCCGGGCCGCCACAAGCACGGCATCCTTGGTTTCCACGATCACGTGGCTTTCCAGACCCACGGCCGCCACAAGACGGTTTTCCGATGAAATATACGAATTTGACACATCCTCCGTCAACACGTCTCCCTTGATGACGTTCCGGTGTTCATCCTTTTGCCCCGCCTGCCACAGTGCGTCAAACGATCCCATGTCGTTCCACCCGATGTCGCAGGCAATCATGACGCCGTTGGCGGTTTTTTCCATGACCTTGTAGTCAATGGAGTCGGACGGTGCTTTTTCAAAATTTTCCCGGTCCAGCCGGAAAAAATCGAGATCCTCCGTTCCCTTTTCCACCGCTTTTCTGCAGTATCGGACAATATCCGGCTCCCGGGCTTCAATCTCACTGAGAATGACCGAAGCCTTGAACATGAACATCCCGCTGTTCCAGCAGTATTCCCCTGAAGCCGTATAGGTCTTTGCATCCTTTTGACAGGGCTTTTCCACAAACCGGTCGATTGCATATGCACTGTCTGATCCGGGAAGCGGCTCTCCTTTTCGAATGTAGCCATACCCGGTTTCCGGACTCCGGGGAACGATCCCGAAAGTGACCAGGCCGCCCTCCTCCGCATGATTGTACCCGTTATGTACGGCCCTGTGAAAACTGTCCGTATCCGTGATCACGTGATCCGCCGGCAGAACCAGCATCACCGGATCATTGAAACGCTCCAGGACCATAAGCGCGGAGATGGCGATGGCGGGTGCCGTGTTCCGCCCCACCGGTTCGAGGACGATGGATGCCGGATTGACATTGATGCTTCTCAGGTGTTCGGCTGTCATGAAGCGGTGTTCTTCATTACAGGTCACCACCGGTTCAAGGATGTTGTCCATTCCTTCCAGCCGCAAAACGGTATTCTGAAGCATGCTGTGGTCATTGACAAGTCCGATCAGCTGTTTGGGATACAGTTCCCTTGACTGCGGCCATAGCCTGGTGCCGCTTCCGCCGGCAAGTATAACGGGTATGATCATCTCTCTGTCTACCTCCTCTGGTTTATCCACTTATTTCATCGTATATCTGAATTCTTTTTATCAGGGAATTTGTGATTTTGCATCA
>CAYFVA010000069.1:3453-10761 GCA_964346265.1 uncultured Desulfobacterales bacterium | reverse complement strand
GCCCGGTCCATGGCGGATGCAACTTTGCCTCTCACCTGCTCGATTTTTTTGAAATCCGGCCGCGCCTTATCCGCATCTGCGAAGAGATCCTGGTTGATCTCGATCTGGACGCAGATTTTACCGGTTTTCCGGACCTCTTTGCCGTAATGCCGGGTAATGTATCCCCCCTTGTACGGATCGTTCAGCAATACCGAAAACCCCTGGTCCTCAAACGCGGACCGGATCTTTAAAAAGGTTTCCGCCGGGCAGCTCACCCCGGCACCCTTTTCAAGAGGTTCTCCTTGTGCTCCCCCTGTGTTGCTCAGGATGATATCGGCCCTTTTCCGCCCGGCGTCCGGCGCATCCGCCGGGGCGGTACCTTCAAGGGAATGGCAGTCGAACAATGCCTTGACCCCGCTTTGTTTGAATGCACGGGAAAGTTTTTGATGACAGGGGGTATGATAGATTTTGACCCGGCTTTCAATCTCGTTTTCACCCGGTTCTTCGCCCGCATGAAACACCCGTCTTCCCTGGTAATCCGTGAGGGCAACGACCCCCTTGTCTCCCCTGGAGGCAGGATCCCTGTTGAGATCCGCCACAAGCCGGCACCACTCGGCCTGTATTATGTAAAAGGCATCAAGCGGTCCGAAAATTTCACCGGTCCCGATATCCACTGCATCCAGAATTTCCCTGTCACTCAATGCCATTGTGGCCCGTATTTCATCCGGGACCCTGTCGGAACAGTGGGGAATCGATATCACAAACGGCAGTTTCATACGTCTTCATCCCGTTTTCCAGACACAAAACCGGGTAGTGCATCAATGAGTTCCCGGGTGTGATCCGATTCCGGGTTCTGTATAATATCCATGCACGGGCCGGTTTCCACCACCTTTCCTTCGTGGATCACGGCAATCCGGTCGCACAAAAGGCGGGCCGCGGCAATGTCATGGGTGATAAAAAGGAACGTGGTCCCGAGCGTGGTTTTCAAATGGTGAAGGATACTGTAAATCTGCATGGACACGGAAGCGTCCAGCATGGATGTGGGCTCGTCCGCCACAATGAACGCCGGGTTCAGGATCATCGCCCTTGCAATCGCCACTTTCTGCTTCTGTCCGCCTGAAAGCTGGTGGGGATACCGGTACATAAAGTCCTCCGCCGGTGTCAGCCCCACGCCGGCAATCATCTTTCTCACCTGTTCATACTGTTCCGCTTTGTCCTCCGGATGATGAATCACAAGGGGTTCTGATACAATGTCATAAATAGAAAAATACGGATTCAGCGACTGGTAGGGGTCCTGGCATATCATCTGCATATTTTTCCTAAATTTCTTCAGCGGTTTTCCTTTCAAGCCGCTGATCTCGGTGCCGAGAAAAACAATACGCCCCCTGTCACAAGACTCGAGCTTGAGCACCAGGCGGCCGATGGTGGTTTTCCCGCTTCCGCTGCGGCCCACCAGCCCGAAGATCTCCCCCTTTTTCACTTCCAGGGACACATCATCAAGGGCCAGCACACCGCCGCCGCCTGTGCCGAAAAACGACCGGCCCGTCCGGTACTGTTTGCTCAGGTTCTTCAGTTCCAGTATAAGCGATTCTTTATCGTTACTCATTAATCACCTGTCACACATCGGAAAACATATGGCAGCGGACCCGGTGGTTTTCCGCCACTTTCATAAAACCCGGGCGCTCTGTTTTACAAAGAGAGCCTGCATCCGGACAGTTTGCACAAAAAACACAGGCCTTTCCGGCAGCGGGATCTGTGGCGGCAATTTCGGCCTCTTCCTTGAAATCCGGCATTACAGCCTGTTGCGAAAGCTTGATACACGAGGAAATCAGCTTCCGGGTATACGGATGCTGCGGGGAGTCCAGAATCTTCCGGCATGTACCGTATTCAATCATCTCTCCTTTGAATATCACCGCCACATCATGGCAGACATCCGAGATCACTCCAATGTCATGGGAAATCAGGAGAACGGCAATCCCCTTATCTTTCTGCACCTCTTTGATTTTCAACAGAATCTGGTTCTGCACCACCATGTCCAGGGCGGTGGTGGGCTCGTCCGCAACAATCAGTTCCGGTGAACAGGCAAGGGCCATGGCGATAATCGCCCGCTGTTTCATTCCGCCGCTGTACTGGTGGGGAAAATCCCGGATCCTCTCCCTGGAAAGCCCGACCTCGTCAAACAATTTTTCAACCCGGAGGGCCGCCTCTTTATCCGACAAAGAGGGCTCGTGCACCCGGATCGCCTCCGCGATCTGGTCCCCGACCCGGTGCACCGGATTCAACGAATTCATGGCCGCCTGGAAAATCATGGAAATTTTCGCCCCGCGGAGCTCCTGCATCCGTTGGTCCGGAAGACCTGTAAGATCGGTTCCGTTAAACAGAATCGATCCGGCCGCAATTCCTGCATTTTCCGGCAAAAGCCCCATAATGCTCATGCCGATGGTGGTCTTGCCGCACCCGGATTCCCCGATGATGCCCAAAGATTCCCCCCTGTTCAACAGGAAGGACACATCCCGGACCGCATTGAGAACACCGTCCCGGGTCTTGTAGCTGACCGCCAGATTTTTCACTTCGAGAAGCGTCATCTATTCCGAATCCTCCTCTTTTCTCAGACGCGGATCCAGAATCTCTTCCATGGCTCTGCCGATCATGTAAAACGACAGGGTAATCAGGGAAATACAGATCCCCGGGGGCAAAAGCCAGTAAGGGGCCTGGAACATGTGGCCGGTCTTCCATACCCACTGCAGCATCATCCCCCAGCTCACGGTGGACGGATCACCGAACCCGAGAAACGCCAGCACCGCCTCGATGATAATGGCGGAAGTGACCCGGAAAGTCATGAACAAAAGCGCCATGGGCAGAACGTTGGGAGCGATATGCCTGAACAGGATCCGCAGATGGGAGGCCCCGGCAATGACGGCCGCATCAATAAACGGTCGCTCCTTGAGACTCAATGTCTGGGACCGGATCACCCTTGCGACACCGGGCCAGCGGAAAAGCGCGATCAGCAATACGATGGTCCATATATTGAGCTTTCCGAACAAAGAAGAAAGCAGCAGGACAACCAGAAGGCTCGGCATCACCATGATGATGTCTGCCAGCCGCATCAGCAGGGTATCAACGATTCGCCCCCCGTACCCGGCAGCCATGCCGATGACGGTCCCGAACACGATGCTTATGAACGCGGCGGAAACCCCGACCATGAACGCCACCCGGGCCCCGGTCAGAAGCTGGCTGAAAAGGTCCCGTCCCATATAATCGGTCCCCAGCCAATGGGCGAAACTCGGCGGGGTCACGTTTGAAATATGGGGATCCACGCCGGTCATGGGGTGATACATGGGATCCACAAGCGGGGGTATAAAACTGGCAAGCGCCATAAGGCCGAAAAACGCCAGCAGGAAAAGACCAATCCGGCCGAGGGTATTCTCCCTGAACAGAACCCAGCCGCTGTAGAACCTTCCCGTACCCGTCCGGGCGTGGTTTTGTCTTTTGTCTTTGATACGCCGGCGCCGGCTCATTTCCTATGTTTCACTCCCTTGTTCAATACGTGATCCTCGGGTCCAGGTACGTGTACAGGATATCCACCACGAGATTGGCCACCAGCACCACAATGGAAATAAACAGAAAACTGCCGAGCGCTAAAGGATAATCACTGTTGCTCACCGCGAATATGAGCTCTCGTCCCAGTCCCGGCCAGGAAAAAATGATCTCCGTGAGCGCCCCCCCGTTCACTGAAAACGCGAGACTGAGGCCCACGGTGGTTACCACGGGCAAAGCGGCATTCGGGGCGGTATGCTTGTTTCTGATGACTTTGTCGCTCAGTCCTTTGGCCCTGGCGGTAAGGATATAATCCTCCCGCAGGGTTTCCAGCATGCTCGACCGCATGATCAGAAGATAGGTCCCGAAATGAATGATGCAGAGGGTAAAAAGCGGCAGCACCATATGATAGGCGATGTCCAGGCCTTTTATAAAAAAGGACGCACCCTGGTCCACCCAGATTTCAGGGGTCAGCATGCCGCTCAACGGGAAGAGTCCCACTTTGTACCCGAACACCCAGATAATGATCAATGCCGTCCACGGCAGAAACAGGGTATGACAGACCAGTGCCGCCACGGTGCCCCAGGTATCGATTCTTTTTCCTTTGTGCCAGGCCATGATTTTCCCCAGAAAAACCCCTGCAAAACAGGAGATAATGATGGATGTGGTAAAAAGAAGAACCGTATTGGGCAGTCGGTTTCCGATGATCTCCATCACCGGTTTTCCGTAGTGGAAACTGTACCCGAAGTCGCCCTTGAAAAAATTTTTGAGGTAATATCCGTACTGGGTGAGCATCGGTTCATCCAGCCCGAACTGGCTGACCAGGTAATCCGCATCTTCGACCGCCATGGACGGGTCCACGACCCTCGCCACCGGATCACCCGGTGCAAGGCGGAACAGGAGAAACAGCACCGTCATGATGACAAAAAAGATCAACGTGATCTCCACAACCCTTCTGATGATAAACCTGCTAACGTACATCCGCGGGCTCCGTGTTTTTGTCAAGACAGGTGATCGACCAGAGGTTGCCGATCCCTCCTACCATTTCCACCCACCCCTTGAACCGATTCACGTTTACTGCCTCGATCATGTGCGGGTTGTAAAGCGGGAAATAGGGCACATCCTCGAGTACGATATCCTGGAGCCGGAAAATCAGTTTCCGCCGTTTCTCTTCTTCCATGGATGCAGCCGACGCATCCGCCAGCCGGTCAAATTCCGGATTCGAGTACCCGCTCATGTTCCACCCCCTCTTTTTGTCGTTTTTGGAATGAAAAAAGCTGCGCAGATAATCCGGATCAAGGGAGAGACTGCCGTACCCGAGTATAAATGCTTCAAAATCATGTTCCGCTTTTACTTTGTCCAGAAGTGCGCCGAACGACATGGGCCTGGAAGACGACGGGAGTCCCAGATCCTTGAGCCATTCCGAGATAATGGTGCCGCAGGCTGCCCTGTGAGGGTCGTAGTCGGCAGGCGGCGTCAGGATCGTGAAATCCTCCATGGGTTCTCCGTCCGGCGTAATGATGGGGGACGGCGTGACCACCTTTCCTTCTCTCGTGACCGGCGGGGTCTGCCATGTATATCCGTCGGACTTGAGCAGTTCATGCGCCCGCCGGATGCGATCTTCCCTCGAAAGGCCGTTACAGTGGGAGGGAAGCTCCGGATTGTGCCAGGCCACATTGCCTTCCGGCACCACCGATGACATACGGCCGGCATACCCCTGCAGAATCCTTTTAATGATGAACTCCCTGTCAATGAGGCACGCCGCCGCCTGTCTCAGAGACGTTGCGGAAAACGGAGGTTTTCTTACGTTGAATCCCATGAAATAAAAAGCGCTTTTCCTGCTGACAAACACCCGGGTATTTTCATCCTGTTCCAGGGCGTCAATATGGCCGGGCTGAACCGCGGACCAGTAATAGTCGATACTGTTTTTCCGCAAAGCAAGGATCGCCACGTCCGCCGACCGGAACATCTTGAAAATAATCTTCTCCACGCCGGAGTCCAGCCGGTATCCATTGATCGTGCGGCCGGATCCGAAAAAATGGGGATTCTTTTCCAGATAAAGAAACGCACCCTCCCGCCATCTTTTCAACACAAAAGGACCGCAGCCCAGGGGATTTTCCATCTTCTGGTTCAGCAATGCCTTGAGCGGCTTTTCCTTCTGCCGTGCCCGCTCGGCCCTTTCGGCCCACTCTTTCTTTGAAACAATGGGAATCACCATGGAGCGTGTCAGGAAAATCGCCCTGGGTTTGTCCAGGAAAAACCGGACGGTTTTGTCGTCCACTGCCGTGATCTTTTCCACGAACCGCCACTTGGAGATATACATGGGAATGTTGAATCGTTTGATCAGATTCACCGTGAACACCACGTCATCCGCGGTAAGGGCGGAGCCGTCCGACCATTTCACATCCCGCAGGGTCACGGTATAGGAAACGGTTTCAGGGTCATAGACCGGTTTGTCTTTTGCAAGCCAGGGGGTGAGCTCCAGTGTCCGGGGGTCTCTTATATACAGCCGCTGGTAAATAAGAGAAAGCACTTTTCGGGAATTGGCGTCACTGGCCCGCCAGACATTCAGAGTCCGTGGCTCTTCAGCGATACCGATTCTCAGGGTTTCGGCCTGTTTTTCATACCGGCAGGAAAGAAAAAACACCGCAGACAGACATGCGATCATCACAAAAATCAAAAGGCCTTGAGAAAGAAGGCTTGATTTTATCCGCTTTGCGGGCCGGTGCGGATTCATAGGTTCAACCGCCCGCCTTTTCTTCGATGAAATCCACCACATCCGATTCCAGACGCAGCCCGGTGAGCTCGTTGATCCGTGGGATGCCCCCCGGGCTGACACAGTTGATTTCGATGAGTTTTTCCCCGATGATATCCACCCCCACGAAATACAGGCCGTCCTCCCTGAGTTTCGGACCGATCCGTTCGCAGATTTCTCTTTCCTTGTTTGTAATCTCGTGCCGGAACGCTTTGCCGCCTGCGTGGATATTGGTCCTGAAACCGCCGTCCATGGATTTGCGTGACATGGCCCCCAGGATCCGGCCGTCCAGCATCAAAATCCGCACATCTCCGTTGGCTTTGACGTCCTTGAGGTACTCCTGGACCATGATGGTTTCCCGGTCCGGGTACGGCTGATAGGCCTGGACATAGTAGTGCATCAGGGAATTGAGGTTTTCCTTGTCCCGGGTGCTCACCTTGATCACCCCTTCCCCGCCGAAGCGGCCCAGGGGTTTGATGATCATGTCGCCGCCGAAATTGTCGATGATCCGTTTGAGACGCTCCGGATCCCTGGAAATATGAACCTCCGGGGTCAGATCCGGGAAATTGAGTGTATACAGTTTGCTGTTGCCGAGAATCAGGCCCACCGGATTGTTGATCATGAAAAGTTTATCAGTGACCGGTGCCAGAAACTCCACCGCCTTGTAATTCAGCGGCGGGTCCTTTCTCCAGAACAGTACGTCCATCTCGGTCAGTTCCTCGAAAATCCGGCCGCCGGAGGAAAGTTTTTCAATGACCTTTTGCCAGTATTCCTTTAGACTCAGGTCCCCGGAAATACGGACCGGATCCATCCGGGCCACCACTGTCTGGGCTCTTACGTAAATATCGTGGGGTTCGAGGAAAAACACGGAATGCCCCCGGCGGTCGCACTCGTACATGATACGGCTGGTGGTTTCGTATTCGGGATCGATGGTTTCCGGCCTGTCCATCAAAAAGGCGATGTTCATAGATTCCCCATCTCCGGGTTCAGGTCAAAGGTAAAAAACAGAGTACTTGCCAATATACCGATTGTCAAGA
>CAYFVA010000069.1:0-3353 GCA_964346265.1 uncultured Desulfobacterales bacterium | reverse complement strand
ACTTTTTCGAACTGGTCCTTGTCTGCAAAACATATGGGGCACTGCCAGTCATCAGGCACATCTTCAAAAGCGGTGCCCGGTTCCACTCCGTTTTCCGGATCCCCTTCAGCCGGATCATAGACATACCCGCAGGGAACGCATTCATACGTTTCCATTTCGACCTCCTTGTTGTATTTGCTTTTCCGGTTTCCTTCAAACCGATTTCCGCCGGCACAGACGCATTGCTGCTGTTTGGGCAGAATCGCCTGCCGGCGCATGTTATTCCGTACAGCATACCAGAACCTTTTTGAAAAAAAATTGATCCGGATCAAAAATACCACTTTTGCTGTATGAGCGGATAAAACCGTCCGAGAAACACATTCCGGGCCGGGTTCAACTTCCTTTTCCTGGATTTGTACCAAAGAAAGGGCCACTGTTTTCTTCTTGACAGAAAATATATCTACGTTTATATCAAACTATCAATACCGTTATTTTACAGGAAACTTGATGCAAGCTACAAGAGGCATGAGGCAAAGAAACAAGGCGCGGTCTCGTTCAAGTTTCATGGTGTGTATTGATGCGGTGCATTATGGAGATTTATACCGGACAAACGTATTTGAATATAAAGACAGAAAAAAATCATGACATTGGAAAATCAGATCAAACAACACAGAAAGACTCTATTGAAAAAATGGTTCCGGGCCACCTCAGAGACCTATCCCCCCGAGACTGCCAAGGTGCTCGGCAATTCGGAAAACAAGTTCGACAATCCAGTGGGCGTGACCACCCGTGAAAGCCTGGAAGGGGTACTGGACCGGCTGGAAAAGGACGAGCTCGACGAACTGGAACTTGAAAAAATACTCGATCCCGTCATACGAATCCGGGCAATACAGAGCTTCAGTGCTTCCGATGCGGTCGGATTCATTTTCATGCTCAAGGATATTATGGAAGAAGCCACTGGTGAACCTGCGGACCGGTCCTTTTTGAGAAAAGTGGACCGAATCGCCCTTGCAGGCTTCAACCGGTTTATGAAGTGCAGAGAAGATATTTACCTTCTAAAGGCGACCGAGGCCAAACGGAGGGTCTATTCCGCCTTTGAAAGGTCGGGTTTAGCAGCCGAGCTCAAGGAGGAGGATCTTCTTGGCTCAGATAAATCTTAAACAGGCCTGTGACACTTCCAGGTCGCAATAAAGAGGTGGTTGAAATATGAATCAAAAGTACATGTTACCCCTGGCGGTTGTTTTTCTGCTGTTTCTGCTGGCGTACGCAGGGGTTGAGGGAGCCGGGCTTCAGTGGTTCTTCGGGATCGTCATGCCCTATGCAGCCTTGATTGTCTTTCTGGCCGGATTTGTTTACCGGGTAATGGGCTGGGCATCATCCGCCGTACCATTCAGGATTCCCACAACCTGCGGACAGCAGAAATCACTTCCCTGGTTCAAACAGAACCGTATCGACAACCCGGACACCGCGGCAGGCGTGTTCATCCGGATGCTGCTTGAAATACTGCTTTTCAGGTCCCTTTTCCGGAACACGGCAGCCGGCTTTCACAGAGACGAGAAAATGAAGCTCTCCTATTCATGGGAAATTTTTCTCTGGGTGGGAGCACTGGCGTTCCACTATTCATTCCTGGTGGTGGTCATCCGCCATCTGCGTTTCTTCACGGCACCGGTCCCCTGGTTTGTCACGTTCACCGAAAAACTGGACGGGATCATTCAGGTGGGACTTCCCGGTGTTTTTATTTCCGGACTGCTTCTCCTTGCCGCAGTCGTGTTTCTGCTTGCCAGAAGAATTTTCGACAAAAAAGTCACCTACATCTCCCTTGGGTCGGATTACTTTCCCCTGTTCCTGATCGGCGCCATCGCCATTACCGGCATCTCCATGAGGTATTTCACGAAAGTGGATGTCCTGGGAATCAAGGAATTTACCATGGGCATCGTGACCTTCAGCTGGCAAATTCCGGAAGGTGTCGGCGGACTCTTTTACAGCCATTTGTTTCTGGTCTGTATTCTGTTCGCCTATTTTCCATGGAGCAAACTTATGCACCTGGGCGGAATCTTCCTGAGCCCCACCCGGAACATGGCCAACAACACCCGGGCCGTCCGGCATGTCAACCCGTGGAACTATGACGTGGATGTGCATACCTACCAGGAATACGAGGACCATTTCAGAGACAAAATGATAGAAGCTGGCGTTCCAGTAGAAAAAAAGGAGTAACAAATGTCTGAAGATATCAAACCGGAAGAACTACTTGACAAGATTGATCATCGGCCTCCGGGTACAGACTGGATGGATACTCCGACCCAGATCCGACCTGGAATGTACTGCTATGCGGCCAAACCGGAAAGTCTTGAAACCCTGAGCATGCCCAACGCCAGAAGCTGGGATCCACTGGAGGAAGACTGGAAACTCCCGGAAAACTGGCAGGAAATACTTCACGAGGGATTCAAACTGAGACTGGAGCGATTCCGAACCTTTAAAGTGTTCATGGATATCTGCGTTCGGTGCGGTGCATGTGCGGACAAATGCCATTATTTTCTGGGCACCGGAGATCCCAAGAATATGCCGGTCCTGCGGGCCGAACTTCTTCGATCCGTTTACCGGAACGATTTTACCGGGGCCGCAAAAATCCTCAAAAAAATCCCCGGCGGAGAAAAGCTCGCCGGTAACCGTCCGATGACGCTGGATGTACTCAAGGAATGGTGGTACTACTTTTTCCAGTGTACCGAATGCAGGCGATGTTCCGTTTTCTGCCCCTACGGCATTGACACGGCCGAAATCACCATCATGGGACGGGAACTTCTGAACCTTCTCGGGCTCAACATCGACTGGATCGCCACCCCGGTGTCCAACTGCTACAAAACCGGAAACCATCTGGGCATCCAGCCCCATGCCTTCAAGGACATGATTGATTTTTTCACCGAAGACATCGAGGAAGTGACCGGTATCAACGTGGAACCCCAGTTGAACAAAAAAGGGGCGGACATCCTGTTCATCACCCCGTCCGGAGATGTTTTCGCCGATCCGGGCACATATACCTGCCAGGGCTACATGATCCTGTTCAAGTACCTCAAGGACAAGTACGACCTGGACGTGACCTGGAGCACGTATGCCTCCGAAGGCGGGAACTTCGGTTTTTTCACCAGCCACGAGACCATGAAACGGCTCAACGCCAAAATGTATGCAGAAGCCAAGCGCCTGGGCGTCAAATGGATCCTCGGCGGGGAATGCGGTCATATGTGGCGGGTCATCCACCAGTACATGGACACCATGAACGGACCGGCCGATTTCCTTGAGGAGCCTGTGAACCCGATCACCGGCACCAAATTCGAAAACGCCGCATCCACAAAAATGGTGCATATCACCGAATTCACCGC
>CAYFVA010000068.1:0-10830 GCA_964346265.1 uncultured Desulfobacterales bacterium | reverse complement strand
CATCCTCCTTGACGTGACAGCCCTTCTTGAAAAAGTCATGGAGGCCTGTGAAAGCACCTGAAAACACAACACCTAAAACGTAATACATAAAACGTAAAACGTAACACTTAAAACTAAAAGACACCGGAGGAAATCACCATGTTCTCATTAAAAAACGTCAAAATGAAACCCAAACTGATCTCTCTTTTTCTGATCGCAGGTCTCGTACCCATTGTCATCGTGGGATTCTTCAGCAGCTTTAAAGCCCAGAAATCCCTGATTCATGACGCGCACAATCAGCTGACCTCGGTCAGGGAAATCAAGAAAGAGGAAGTCCAGGAATATTTCCACCAGAGAAGAGAGAATATGAATGTTCTTGTGGAGACGGTGGGCACCCTGAGGAAAGAGGCGTTTGACAAGCTCGAAGCAATCCAGCACGCAAAAATGGATGCCATCCAATCCTATTTTACGGATATGTTCATGAAGATGAACATGTTTGCAAACAGCAAAGATGTAAAAGAGCTTTACGACAGGCTCGTTGTGTATCACGACGAAACGGACACCCCGCCGCGGGGCAACTATGACGTCACCACGTATGAGTACGACAATATATGGAGCACCCTGGGTACAACTATTAAAGAGTTCCAGGAAAAAAGCGGGGTGTATGATGTGTTCATGATTTGTGAAGCCCACGGCCATGTGATGTATTCGGCGGCCAAAGAGGATGATCTGGGAGAGAACATCGCCCACGGCAAATACAAGGACTCGGGGTTAGGCAAGCTCTGGACCAAAATGGTTGATTCACGCGAACCCGAAGTCGTGGATATGGCTCCGTATGCCCCGAGCAACGGAGATCCTGCCATGTTCGCCGGCTATCCCATAAATGATGAAGCAGGTGAAATGATCGGGATCATTGCATTCCAGCTTCCCATAGACCAGATCAACAAGGTCATGACCACACGGTACGGTCTGGGAGAAACCGGTGAATCGTATCTGGTGGGGCAGGACAATCTGATGCGGTCCGATTCTTATCTTGACACGGAGAACCGCACGGTACAGGCGAGTTTCGAGAACCCGGAAGAGGGAAAGGTCGAGACGGAAGCGACTGAAACCGCCCTTGCCGGTAAAAGCGGACATGATGTAATCAGAGACTACAACAAAAACCCCGTGCTTTCCGCTTATAATCCATTGAAGATCAAGGATCTTTCCTGGGCCATTATCACGGAAATCGACGTGGCTGAAGCCTTTTCCCCAAAAGATAAATCAGGGGAATACTACTTTAAAAAATACACGGACATGTACGGGTATTACGATATGTTCCTGATCAACCCGGACGGGTATTGTTTTTACTCCGCAGCCAAACAACCGGATTACCAGACCAACCTGATAAGCGGAAAATACAGGGATTCAAACCTCGGCGGACTGGTCAGGAAGGTGAAGAAAACCAAAGAATTCGCTCTGGCGGATTTTGAACCCTATGCTCCTGCAGACGGGAAACCGGCCGCATTTATCGCCCAGCCCGTGCTTCACGGAGAAGAGGTGGAACTGATCGTTGCGCTCGAGCTCTCACCTAAAGCGATCAACAAGATGATGCAGCAGCGCGAAGGAATGGGGGAAACCGGGGAGACCTACCTTGTGGGCCCTGATAAGCTGATGAGATCGGATTCGTATCTGGATCCTGAAACCCACAGCATCAAAGCCTCTTTTGCCAATCCAAACACCGGCAGTGTGGATACACAAGCATCCGAACAGGCCCTTTCCGGAAAATCAGGTGTCAAAATCATCAAAGATTATATTGGACACGATGTTCTGTCCGCCTTTACAAGCGTGGACCTGGGGGATACCACCTGGGCGCTTATTGCTGAAAAGAGCGAATCCGAGGTGCTTGCGCCCGTAAAAGACATCCGGAACGCCATCATTCTGATTTCAGTGATCATCGCCATTGTTGTCGCCGCAGGCGCCTATTTCATCGCCCGCATGATTGCCACGCCCCTTCTGAAAGGGGTGGAGTTTGCCGATTCGGTGGCAAAAGGGGATCTCACGGCAACCATCGATGTGGACCAGCAAGACGAGGTGGGCATGCTGACAAAATCCATGAACGACATGTCGGCAAACCTGAGGGAGATCATGAAGGAACTCAACGATACAACAGACAATCTCTCGGGTGCGTCAGAGGAACTCTCTTCGGTCTCCTCCCAGATGGCATCGTCTGCAGAGGAGATGGATACCCAGTCCACGTCCGTTGCCTCGGCAGCCGAACAGGTCTCGGCAAATGTCGAAACCGTTGCCTCGGCAGCGGAAGAGTCCAGCTCGTCCGTGTCCAATATTGCAACCATGACCGAGGAGATGTCCTCCACATTTTCAAATGTGGCCGAGTCCGCCCACACCTCTGCGGATAAGGTGGATCAGATGGCGAAAAACAGTGAATCAATCGCCACCGGCATCAATACAATGGCGGCTGCAATCGAAGAGATGACCTCCTCTTTGAACGAAGTGGCCGGCAATACCCAGCAGGCAAATCAGGTCGCCCGGAACGCCAACCAGGCAGCGGAATCGATCACTGAAAAGATGAACGGCCTTGTGAGCGCATCCAAGCAGATCGGCAAGGTGGTCGGCGTGATCAAGGATATTGCCGACCAGACCAATATGCTGGCGCTCAATGCCACCATCGAGGCTGCCGGAGCAGGAGAGGCCGGCAAAGGCTTTGCCGTAGTGGCAGGAGAGGTCAAGGAGCTTGCCAAGCAGTCTGCGGATGCCACGGATGAAATCTCCGGTCAGATCGACGAGATTCAAAACAGCACCAATGCCGTAGAAGAGGCGATCACGGAAATCAGCAAGGTGATCGAGGAAGTGGCCAGCATCAATGAGACCATTGCCTCTGCCGTGGAAGAGCAGTCAGCCACCGCAGGGGAGATTTCCCAATCCGTTGCGGAAAACGCCCGGACCGTGAAAGAGGTTTCCGAAGATGCAGGCAACTCTTCACAACTGGTCAATGATATTGCCAAATCAACGGACGAAGCCAACAGCACGGCCGCAGAGGTGGCAAAGCATGTATCCGAACTTTCCGATGCGATCAAGGAGGTGGCCAGTTCATCCTCCGAGGCGGCCAAGGGTGCCACGGATATTTCCGAAAATATCCAGGGCATCAGCAGTGCTTCAAAGGAAACCGCCACAGGCGCCAACCAGACCAATGAATCAGCAACCGAACTTTCAAAGATGGCATCAACTCTTTCAGAGCTGGTGCAGCGATTTAAAATGTAGATTTGGAAATGAAAAGGAGCCCGGCTGTCATCATGTCCCATGAAACCGGCCGGGCTTTTTCAAAATGAAAGAAAATTTGAAAATACTTGTGGTGGACGACACCATATTTTACAGAACTTTGTTGACCAAACTGGTGGAGGCGATTCCCGGTACCGAGGTCATCGGGATCGCTTCCAACGGAGAGCTGGCCGTAAAAAAGGTGGGGCTCGCCCGGCCGGACCTTGTTCTGATGGATGTGGCAATGCCGAAGATGGACGGTCTCGAGGCCCTTGAAAAGATCAGCCAGGAGTATCCCGAAGTGGACGTGGTCATGGTGAGCGGCATTGAAACCGAAGCGGCCGGCATGACGGTGAAGGCCCTTGAAAAGGGGGCTCTCGATTTTGTGCCCAAGCCGAGGACCGACTCCAAAGAGACGGCCACAGAGGAGCTTACGTCGGCATTGATCCCGTTGATCAAGCTTGCCCGAACCCGGGCGAACTCCAGACGGGCCAACGCATTCCACTCTGCCGAACCGGCTGAAGCCGTGAAAGATCCCTTGATACATCCGGCACAGCCGGAAGCTGTGGTGAAAAAGAGGATCGCCGGAAGGGAAAAAAGGGAAATTCCCCGGATCGACCTTGTGGTTGTAGGGGTCTCCACCGGCGGCCCGAATACCCTGAAAAAAATCATCCCGCAAATCGGTGCGGATCTGC
Organism: uncultured Desulfobacterales bacterium; assembly: GCA_964346265.1. GTDB lineage: Bacteria > Desulfobacterota > Desulfobacteria > Desulfobacterales > Desulfobacteraceae > JAIPEK01. Next base: position 6,898 of record CAYFVA010000068.1, on the reverse strand, counting down.
CGGTGCCGATCCTTGCGGTCCAGCACATGCCGCCGGTTTTTACGGCCACCCTGGCGGAAAGCCTGAACAGACTCTCCGCCATAAGTGTCAAAGAGGGAGGGGCCGGGCAGACAGCGGAAAACGGCTGCATGTACCTGGCTCCCGGCGGACATCACATGGTGGTCCGAAAAAACGGGATGAGAAAGCTCCTGCTTGACATTGCGGATTCACCAAAGGTTCACAACTGCAGGCCGGCTGTGGATGTGCTGTTCCGGTCCATTGCAGTTGCCTGCGGCGCCAATGTGCTGGCGGTGATCCTCACCGGAATGGGAAGCGACGGGGCGGCCGGAGTTGCCGCCATACGAAGGAAAGGCGGGTTTTGCCTTGTTCAGGACAAAGCCACCTCGGTTGTCTGGGGAATGCCCGGGGCAGTGGCGGAGGCGGGGGATGCAGATGAAATCCATCCGGAAGAGAAAATCGCCCCAAGGATCATGCAACTTGTGAAAAAAGGTCGGTGATTCTTATGAAAATCAATTCTTCGGAATATGCACTCATGCGCAAATATATCGAGGAGCATTGCGGCATCCGGCTTGAAAAGGGAAAAGAGTACCTGATCGAATCGAGGCTCACGGACCTGGTGGTTGAAAACGGGTGCGACTCTTTCAAAGCGTTTTATGAAAAGGCTGCCTCGGACAATTCAGGGAAACTCAGGGACCGCATTGTGGATGCCATGACAACCAACGAGACCCTGTTTTTCAGGGATAAAAGTACATGGCAGTATCTCAGGGAAGTCGGAGTTCCCGGACTTCTGGATAAGGCTGAAAAAGGGAACAGGGTCAGGGTATGGTCTGCCGCCGCCTCAACCGGACAGGAGGCGTATTCTTTGCTGATGTTGTTGAACGACGGGGCGAATGAGCGGAAAAAGCCCCACCTTCTGGACAAAATCGAGATACTTGGAACGGATATTTCCACTTCAGCGCTGTTTCTTGCGATAGCAGGCAGGTACGATTCCATGGCCATGAGCCGGGGCACAACACCGGAGACAAAGGAGAGGTACTTCACAAAGACCGGTAATGTCTGGGAATTTGACCGGCAATTGAAAAAAAGGGTGACCTTCCGGCAGTTCAATCTGCAGAACAGTTTCGTCTCTCTGGGTACCTTTGACCTGATCCTCTGCCGGTATGTGGCCATCTATTTTTCAGAGGACTTCAAGCGCCGGCTGTTTTCAAAAATGTTCAGGGCACTCAACAGCAAAGGTGTTCTTCTTCTCGGTGCCACTGAATCCCTGAGGGGGTTTTCCAATGAGTTCAGGATAAGTTACTATAAAGATGCAGTAATCAATGAAAAGCCTTAGGAGAAACAGCATGCGTATCCTTTCAGTTGATGATTCAAAAACCGTTCGCCGGAATATAAAAGACCTGGCCGAAGTGATCGGGATGGAAGTGCTGGAGGCGGAGCACGGACAGGAAGGACTCGATGTCCTCGAGGATGTGAAAGGGGATGTGGACCTGATTCTTCTGGATGTGGAAATGCCGGTGATGGACGGACATGAATTTCTGCGAACCGTGAAGCAAGACAGCCGCTATCAGGCCATTCCCGTGATCATGCTGACATCGGTCTCCCAGAAAGAAAAGGTGATCGAGGCGGTGCGGATCGGTGCGAAACAGTACATCACCAAACCCTTTTCAGGAGAAGATGTCCTGGCGAAAATCATTCAGACCGTGGGCACGGAAAATCTGGGGGATCTATGAGAAAACAAATACTCTCTCTGATTGAGAAAAACGGCTACCTGCCCGTATTTCCGGATATTCTGGCCAAGCTTCAGAAAGTGATGGATGACCCGTATGCCGGTATGAAAGACATCGCCCGGATCATTGAGCTGGACCCGGCCCTGGCCGGAAGAGTCCTTAAAATTGCCAACAGCGCCTATTACCATACGGGATACCAGAGGATCGATACTCTGCCGGCGGCTTTGAACAAGCTGGGAATGGAAAAGATCAGGCAGCTGGTCTTTTCCATTGAACTTTCAAAACTCTTTTCAGACAGCCGCCTGATCAATCCTTTACAATTCTGGAAACACAGCCTTGCCGTGGCGAATTTCACCCGGATGCTCGGCAGGTATGCAGAAAACATTGATCCTGCATTGGAAAACATTGCCTATCTGTCGGGCCTGATGCATGATGTCGGGATTATGGTCATGGCCTATCTGATTCCGGTCGAGTACGACCGATTCTTACAAAACCTGAGCAAAGAGGAAATCCCCTTTGAAAAACAGGAAGAAAAGGCTTTCGGTATAGACCACCCTGAAGCCGGTGCACGGTATATTGAAACATGGTGGCATCTTGACACACAGATTGTAAACTCGGTCCGGTACCACCATCTTCCGTTCATAGGGCCGGCGAATGAACAGCGGTGCGAGCAGCTGGTCCACCTGGCCAACGGCATCTGTACTTCCCACGGCCAGTCAAACGGTATCGAGTGTTACAACCCCGTGTTTAACCCCGGTGCGTTTGAAGCCATGAAACTCTCCCTGGAGGATGCGGAAAAAATGATGGCGGATGTGGATGTGTCAGTAAACCAGGCAGTGGAAATGATCGGACAAAATACATCATAACATTAAATCGAACAGGACCGGAACTCTGTATCCTGTCGGTTATAAGATGTAACAAATAGAAGCACCCCGGAGCGCTGATGAATTTGAAACACCAAATGATCAAGGATGAACGAAATCGTTCAATATATGGAATCTATAAGGTAAAAAACGGGGTTGATGATGGAAAAATTGCTGATAGTGGACGATGATGCCAACATTGTAAAAATCGTGGAAAAATTTCTTGCCGGTGAAGGGTACGGGATCACCAAAGCCTTTTCCGGTGAAGAGGCGGTCGAAAAGATCAGACAAGAGAGTTTTGACCTGGTGATAACGGATATGAGGATGGAGGGAATATCCGGAATCGAGGTTTTGAAGCAGGCAAAAAAAAGGGATAAACACATTCAGGTAATTGTCATGACCGGGTACGCTTCCACAGACAATGCAATCGAAGCAATGAAAGAAGACGGGGCATATGACTACCTGCAAAAACCCCTGGAAAGAGTTTCCGATCTCAAAAATTCGGTGGTGCGGGCTTTGGAAAAACGCCGGCTGAGCCTGGAAAACGATTCTCTGATCGAACAGTTGAAAAAGAGCAATGAACGGCTTGAACAGCGGGTGAAAGAGAGAACCGATGAAATCGAAAAATCCCGCCAGGCCCTTGCACGGGCAAAGGAGGCGGCGGAAACGGCCAACAGGGCAAAGAGTGAATTTCTGGCCAACATGAGCCACGAAATCCGCACGCCCATGAGCAGCATAATCGGCACCGCAGCCCTGCTGGAAGAAACCGGCCTTACAGAAGAACAGCGTGAATACCTGGACATCACAAAGGCATCCGCCACCACTCTTCTCGATCTTATAAACGACATCCTTGATCTGTCAAAAATCGAGGCCGGAAAGCTGGAACTGGACGAGCAGGATTTTGATTTTCGAGCCCTTTTTGACGACATTGCCGGAATTATGCGTCTGAAAACAAAGGAAAAAGAAATAGAATACGTCACAAGGATCTCCCCGGATATACCGGCTCTTCTTACAGGTGATCCCGCCCGTCTTCGCCAGGTCATGCTCAATCTTGTCGGTAATGCCGTGAAATTCACAGATAAGGGAAAGATTACGGCAAATACCGTCCTGGTCTCAGAGACCGATGATACCGCATGTGTCCGGTGTTCCGTGGCAGACACCGGTATCGGTATCCCAAAGGATCAACAGGGTGCTTTGTTTGAAAAATTCACCCAGGTGAAGAATTCGGTTTGTACCGAACAGAAAGGGACCGGCCTTGGCCTTGCAATTTCAAGGCAGCTTGCGGAAATGATGGGAGGAACCATTGGCATGAGTTCGGAGCCGGGCAGAGGATCGATGTTCTGGTTCACCGCTGAATTCAAAAAACAGCAGGAGAGCCCGAAGAAAGAGGATCTGGAGGAACATCCCGGCACCAGGGGCGAGGCCGCCGTGCTTCTGGCAGATGATGACGAATTCATCCGCAAAGTGACCGCTGATAAGCTTACAAAAATGGGATTGTCGGTTCAATCGGCAGAGAACGGACCGGATGCGTTAAAAGCGCTTGCAAACAAAAGTTTCAGTCTGGTGCTGATGGATATCAGGATGCCCGGGATGGACGGACTTGAGGCTGCAAGGGCCATAAGAGCCGGCCGGGACGGTGTTCTGGATTCTCAAATCCCGATCATCGCCATGACCGCCCATGCCTTGAAAGAGGACAAACAGAAATGCTTTGATGCCGGCATGAACGATTATATTTCCAAACCGGTTGACTTTGAAACCCTCTGCAAAAAGATCAACCGGATGATCATGGATGGAAAAAACACGTAAAAACAGGAATCAATTATGGTGGATCACCCTACTTATGAACAACTTGAGCAACGGGTCCGGGAGTTGGAGAAAGCTGAATATGATTTTTCCGCGCAGTGTGATCGCGCAGAGCACTTTAGAAATATTCTGCTGGCCATCCGTAATGTCAATCAGTTGATCGTAAGGGAGACAGACCCGAAGGAACTGATCCAAAAAGTCTGTTCTGAGTTGACCCATACCCGGGGGTATTTTAATGCATGGATTGCCCTGATGGATGAGGCAGAAACTTGTGCATCCGTCACAGCCTCTTCAGGGGGTAACGGTGGGTTCGCCAGGATAAAATCCAACTTGCATGAAGGCGTGTTCCCTTTGTGTATGCAGAAGACCTTTGCTGAGAATCAACTCATCGTGACCCAAAATCCATTGGTTGACTGCCCGGATTGCCCCCTGTCTTCAAACTATGCAAACCATGCAGGTATGAGCTGCCCGCTTTCTTATGGTGGAAAGCGGTATGGCGTTATTTCCGTTTCCGTTCCCGCACCATATGCACATGACAAAGAAGAACAGGACCTGTTTACCGAACTGGCAGATGACCTGGCTTTTGGCTTGAGCAAAATTGAAACAAATGTCAGGATCCATCAACTCAATCAGATCATCACATCCATTCCCCAGCCCATCTCATTTGTATCACAGGATTACCGGTATCTTGCCGTAAACGATGTATATGCTGAACTGTTTGAAACCGATGCACAAAAAATTATCGGACAGACCCCGGCTGACTTTTTTGGCAACCAGGTTTTTGAAACGGAAATCAAACCCCGGCTTGACCATGTGTTGAAAGGCAATGTTTTGGAGTATGATATCCAGGTGGACTTTCCCGGCAAAGGAAAGCGATGGATGGCCATGTCATATTATCCATATCGCAATGAACAGGGGGACATTACCGGTGTCATTTTACACGGTCATGACATCACCAGGCGCAAGCGGGCCGAAGAGAACATTGCCCAGAGCGAACACCGGTTCCGGCTGCTCTTTGAACAGAACAAGGATGCCATTCTCTGGGCCGACAGGGAGGGGGTCATCATCCGCTGCAATCCGGCCGCGGAAAGACTGTTCGGCCGCGAAAGAGACGAACTTGTGGGTCTGCACCAGACAGCTCTGCATCCTCCGGAAAAGAGCAGCTATTATCGGGAACGTTTCGCCGGGAATGTCCGGGAAAAAAGCTCTTTGAACACAGAAGCGGAAATCGTGGACAGCTCCGGGGCAATCAAGTACGTCAATCTTTTTTCAACCATAATTACCGTGGACGGGGAGGAGATCAACCAGGGAACTTTCGTGGATATTACCGAGACGTACCAGGCCAGGCGGGAGGTTGAACGCTTCAAACTGGCCATGGACAGCAGCGCGGACAGCTTTTTTCTCATTGACCGCGCATCCATGCGCTTTTTGGATGCCAATCGCCAGGCCTGGGAAAGCCTGGGCTTGACCAGAGACGAGCTGCTGCGCATGGGACCGCAGGACATCAAGGCGCATCTTTCCCGTGAAAAGCTGGAAAACCTGTTCGATTCGGTCGTCAAGGCCGAAGATCAGTTTGGAACCATTGAGGACGTCCATGTTCGCAGAGATGGCCAAAGCTTCCCGGTTGAAATCAGGCTGCGGATGTTTGAACAGGACGGCAAGCACTTGGTCATCGCCGTGGCCAGAGATATAACGGAACAAAAGATTGCCGAAAACGAACTGCGTAAGGCCAAGCAGCAGGCCGAGGTCGCCAACCAGGCCAAATCGGAATTTCTGGCCAACATGAGCCATGAAATCCGAACCCCCCTCAACGCCGTGATCGGGTTTTCCCAGATGCTGCATTCCCAGGATTTCGGCTCTCTGAGCACCAGGCAGGCCAAATACGTGAACCATATCATGGAGGGCGGAAACAGGCTTTTGGAACTGATCAACAACATTCTGGATTTATCCCGGGTGGAAGCGGGAAAAACCCGGGTCAACCCGGCGCCGTTCAACCTAAAATATTTCATGAAAGAGATGGAAAGCACGCTTTCCGGTCTGGCCGGAGAAAAACGCCTGACCTTTCAGGTTCACATCGCTTCAGACATACCCGAAAATCTCACAGGAGATGAACAACTCATCGGGCAGGTGCTGAGAAACCTGATCAGCAATGCAGTGAAATTCACCGAACAGGGTACAATCCATGTATCCGTGGAAAACCGCTCCGGTGATCAAAGGCTGTTCAAAGTGAGTGACACGGGAGCGGGCATCCCTGAAGACAAACAGCCCCAGCTCTTTGACAAGTTTTTTCAGGCGGACAGCTCTTATACCAAAAATTATCAAGGAACCGGTCTCGGCCTTGCCATATCAAAGAACCTGGTGGAACTGATGGGAGGGGAGATCGGGTTTGAATCAGAGCAGGGAAAAGGATCGACTTGCAAAGCCTTTTCTTGCGCCCCGGCTCCATCCGTGTTTGAATCAGAGCAGGGAAAAGGATCGACCTTTTATTTCACCCTTGAACTGCCG
>CAYFVA010000067.1:1297-11004 GCA_964346265.1 uncultured Desulfobacterales bacterium | reverse complement strand
GCGGGGTTCTTACAGCGCTTACGATAACCGCTTTTTCCATACAGAATTCTCCTTTATACGCATTTCATTGTCTTTTTATCTTTGTATCACATATTTCTTCTGTATTTGCCGCCCACTTCGTACAGGGCCCGGGTGATGGTCCCCAGTGAACAATGACGCACCGTGTGCATCAGCTCCTCGAATATGTTGTCCCCGGAAAGGGCGACCTGTTTCAGCCGGTCCACCGCCTCGTCCGATTTGTCCCGGTTTTTGTCCTTGAACCGTTCCAGACGACGCAACTGCTCGTCCTTCTGGTCGGTGCTGGCCCGGGACAGCTCGAGGCACGAGGTCATATCGTCATAATCCGCGTCTTCATCCTGGAACGTGTTGACCCCCACAATCGGCAGATCTCCGTTATGTTTCAGATGCTCGTAGTATATCGACTCCTCCTGGATCTTGCCCCGCTGGTAACCGGACTCCATGGCGCCGAGTACGCCGCCTCTTTCCGTGATCCGGTCGAACTCCATGAGTACGGCCTCTTCCACCAGATCAGTGAGTTCCTCCACGATAAAGCTTCCCTGCAGGGAATTTTCATTCTTGGCAAGTCCCCATTCCCGGTTGATGATCAGCTGGATGGCGAGCGCCCTTCTCACCGACTCGGTGGACGGGGTGGTGATGGCCTCGTCAAACGCGTTGGTATGCAGGCTGTTGCAGTTGTCGTACACCGCGCACAACGCCTGGAGCGTGGTCCGGATGTCGTTGAACTGGATATCCTGGCTGTGCAGAGACCGGCCGGAGGTCTGGATATGGTATTTGAGCTTCTGGGACTGTTCCGACCCGCCGTACATGTGCTTCATGGCAACGGCCCAGATGCGTCTTGCCACCCTGCCGATCACCGTATACTCCGGATCCATTCCGTTTGAAAAGAAAAAGGAGAGCCTCGGCGCAAAAGTATCGATATCCATTCCGCGGGCCAGGTAGGATTCCACATAGGTGAACCCGTTGGCCAGGGTCAAAGCCAGCTGGGTGATGGGATTGGCACCGGCCTCTGCGATATGATACCCGGAAATGGAAACCGAGTAAAAGTTTTTCACATCATGCTCGTTAAAGTAGGCCTGGATATCTCCCATCATCTTTAACGCAAACTCGATGGAAAAAATGCAGGTGTTTTGTCCCTGGTCCTCCTTGAGGATATCCGCCTGAACCGTGCCTCTCACCGTGGAAACGGCTTCGGATTTGAGATTTTCATATTCGGACGCTGACGGTTCCCTGCCGTTTTCCTCATGAAACGTATCCACCTTCTGGTCAATGGCCGTGTTCAGAAACATGGCCAGCATCATGGGTGCAGGCCCGTTGATGGTCATGGAAACCGACGTGCTGGGCGCACAGAGATCAAACCCCTGGTACAGCACCTTGACATCGTCCAAAGTACAGATGGACACCCCGGAAGTACCGATTTTTCCGTAGATATCCGGCCGGACATCCGGGTCGCATCCGTACAGCGTCACCGAATCAAACGCGGTGGACAGCCGTTTGGCAGGATAGTTCTCCGACAGAAGCTTGAACCGCCGGTTGGTGTCCTCGGGCCCGCCTTCACCGGCAAACATCCGGGTGGGGTCCTCGTCCGAACGCTTGAGAGGGAATACACCGGCTGTGAAAGGAAAGTTTCCTGCGATATTCTCTTTTCTCATCCACATGTAGTACTCACCCGGGTCTTTGAACTTGGGCACGGACACCTTGGGAATTCTGGATCCTGAAAGGGAATCCCTGTACAGCGGCACCCGGAATTCCTTTCCCCGAACCTCATACACCAGTTCGTCCTTTGCATAGGTCTCCCGGATTTCATGGAACGACTCGATGATTTCATTGGTCTCTTCTTCCACATTTGCGTCGGATTCCTTGAGACTCTGTTTCAACGTGTCGACCACTTCCGTGTAATCGTTCGGGTTTTTGGCCCGGTTTTCCACAATCCGGCGCGCCTCGTCCAGGTGCCAGCGTTCTCTTACCGCCTCTGCCTGCTGTTCGGTCTTTTCATGGTATTTTCTGACCGTTTCCGCGATCTCGGAAAGGTAACGGGTCCGCTCACCAGGGATGATGATGGTCTTGGAAGATGAGACCCGGATGTTCTTTTTGGGCATCGACGATTCCAGCTTCAGCCCGGTCTTTTCTGCAATGGATTGAAGGAGCCCGTGATAAAAAGCGGTAACCCCGTCATCATTGAACTTGGAGGCGATGGTGCCGTACACCGGCATGTCCTCCGGGGATTTGTCAAAGGCCCTGCGGTTCCGCTGGACCTGCTTTCTCACATCGCGAAGCGCATCCTCGCTTCCTTTTTTCTCGTACTTGTTCACCGCCACAATGTCCGCATAATCCAGCATGTCAATCTTTTCCAGCTGGGAGGGAGCACCGAATTCCCCGGTCATGACATACACGGGCACATCCACAAGGTCGATGACTCTCGAGTCTCCCTGGCCGATGCCTGCGGTTTCCACGATCACGATATCATATCCGGCCGCCCTGGCCACATCCACCGCATCCGGCAGCACATCAGGCAGCTCGGTCTGGGCTTCTCTGGTGGCCAGCGACCGCATATACACCCTTCCCGTCTCGATGGAATTCATGCGGATCCGGTCGCCGAGCAGCGCACCGCCGGTTTTCCGCCTGGAAGGATCACAACTGATCACGGCCACGTTCAGATCTTCAAAATCCATGAGCAGTCTGAGGATCAGCTCGTCCGTGAGAGATGATTTGCCTGCCCCGCCGGTTCCTGTGAGCCCGATCACAGGGGAGTTCCGCCCTCCGGCAGCCTCGGTGAGAGTGGCCCTGATTTTCTCGTACTGTTCCGGCGCCTGCTTTTTCAAATCCTGGAACGCGGTGATGAAATTGGCAGTGGACAGCTTGTCCTCCACGGACAGCCGATCGAAATCCAGTGACTCATACGCCACAGTGGAAAAGTCCATCTTTTCCATCATATCGTTGATAATGCCCTGGAGTCCCAGGTTTGCCCCGTCTTCCGGGGAATAGATACGGGCCACGCCATAGGCCTGAAGTTCCTTGATCTCGGAGGGAATGATTACCCCGCCTCCTCCGCCGAAAACCCGGATATGGGAAGCCCCCAGATCCTTGAGCAGGTCCACCATGTACTTGAAAAATTCCACGTGCCCGCCCTGGTAACTGGATACCGCGATTCCCTGGGCGTCTTCCTCAACAGCCGCTTCCACCACTTCCTTGGCCGATCGGTTGTGTCCCAGGTGAATCACCTCGGCGCCGGTGTCCTGGAGGATCCGCCTCATGATGTTAATGGCCGCGTCATGGCCGTCGAAAAGAGAGGTTGCCGTAACTACCTTGATGGCGTTTTTACACTTATATACTTGTTCGGAAGGCCCCATAATCTCTCCTTACACATATTGAGTGTTTTACATCCACTATCTGAAAAACCAATTATTTTTCACCAAAAGTGTACCCGAGAATAAAATCGATCTGGGCGTCCGAGTATTGTTCTATGGTAAACCCGTCTTTGAGGTACCACCGCCGGAAGGCCCACATGTGACCGAGGACGGATATGTTGTGTCCCACCAGATTGATGGTTTTTTCGTCAAGTTCGGGGAAATCGCCTTTTCCGGAGAGCTCGGCCAGAATGTCGATAAAAATGGACGTGATGTTGAGTTCGTTTTCAAGAACCCGTTTTTCCCATTTTTTCGGCAGAAACTGGGTGACCTGGTACATGAGCAGCACATGGTCCGACATCCGGTCACATACCAGGAGATACTCCCGTATGACCTCGGCAAGCCGCCCTTTTGCGTTGGACTTTTTGGCAAGCGCATGTTCCACCGCCTCCCGTACCTCTTCGTGTATGGTCTTGCACACCAGGTACAACAGATCTTCCTTGGAACTGACATACTCGTACAAGGACCCGATGGAAAAATTGGCCGCCCTGGCAATCATACGGGTTGTGGTTTTGTGGTAGCCGTGCTCCACAAAGAGTTTCACCGTGGAATCAATGATCTGTCGCCTTCTCTGCTGAACCAGCTCCGGGTTTTTGATCTGGGTGGGGACTTCGCTGGAATCCGAATGCGTGTTTTTTTTCCGTTCAGAAGCCAAACTCTTTCTCCTCTTTAGCGTTAACGCCGCATGCTTGAACGAGCGCTCGGTCATCTCCATTTCTTGCATGTTTTCCCACCCTTGTCAACTGATTTCTCCCCTCCTGATCGTCCGTGATGGTGGCATGCAAAAAAAAGTTGCACCCCCTGTCGACATTCGGCAGACCCCTTGCGTAAAAGGCTTCTCGGATGGGTTGCATCAAAACCCTTGCACTGCAATTTTTTTTTGCGCCTGCATGAAACACATGAAAAGCCTCTTATCGCAGGCATTTTCAATTATGCAGGAACTTTATAAACGCTCAAAAGCTTTGCCCGGTTCCATCAAAGCCCTCTTTCGATCCTGATTTAAATCTGATTAGAATCCGACTATATTTCAATTGGTTATCCCTCAAACCCCGCCGGAAAAATCCGCTATGGCACACATATTGCTAAACAGTATCGAGATAACATGCTCCATGGCGGAGCTCGACTCAAACGGAGGCGGATAAAAATGGAAGAGAATGTATACAGTTTATGCTTCATGTGCTCGGTCAGATGCCCGATTACGGTAAAGGTCAAGGACGGGCACGTGGACTTTATAGAAGGAAACCGGCATGTGGCCGGTATGGACGGAAGTCTCTGTCCGCGGGGATCGGCCGGAACATCTATGCTGTACGACGACCAGCGGCTTCAGACTCCTCTGATCCGCGTGGGGGACCGTGGGTCTGGAAACTGGCGCAAAGCGTCCTGGGAAGAAGCTTTGAACTATGTCTCCTCGAAACTCAGAGAGACCATCGACGCATACGGCGGCCGGAGCATCGCACTGACCGAAAGGGCCCAGCTTTCCACCCATGTGAGCAAAACCTTTTTAAAAGCCATCGGCTCTCCCAACCATTTCACCCATGACGCCCTCTGCAAAGGGTCCATCAACACGGCCTGCAGAAGTCTTTTCGGGTGCACCGACGGCCAGATGGGGCTCAACCTGGCCAATACCAAACACATCGTTTTATACGGGCGGAACATCTTTGAAGCCCTTGCGGTAAAAGATGTGAACAATATGATGAAGGCCCTTGAAAACGGGGCCGAGATGACCTACATCGATCCCAGGGTCAACATCACCGCCACCAAGGCGCACCGGTACTGGATGATCCGGCCGGGAACCGATCTGGCCCTGAATTATGCCCTGATCCATACCATTCTGAAAGAAAGTCTTTACGACGCAAAATTTGCGGAAAAATGGATCCACGGACTGGACGAACTCAGAGACTTCATCGAACCGTACACACCGGCATGGGCCCAGAAAGAGACCGGCATCGATGCCGACCGGATCAAGGAGCTTGCAAGAAAAGTCAGCCGTGACAAGCCGTCCGTGATCTTTCACTACGGGTACCGCGGCGCCAACCATGTGAACGAGATCCACATGCGGCGGTCGATCCTGATGCTCAATGCCCTCATGGGCAGCATCGAAGTCAAAGGTGGTCTGTTCTTCAAAAAAGGACCCAAGGACGTGGAGGGAAAGCCGGCCAGAAAACTCACCGATCAGGATCTGCCCAAAGTGGAAGATATCCGGTGCGACAAAGCCGGCACCCCGGATTTTCCACTACCTGATCCCAACCACGGGGTGGCCCAGATACTGCCCCACGCCATACTCAACGAAGATCCATACCCGATCAAAGGACTCATCGCCTACCGGCTCGATCCGCTGATGTCCATCGCTGACACGAATCTCACACGCAAGGCCCTGGACAAGCTGGATCTGCTCGTAACCATCGACATCAACTACTCGGACATCGCCTGGTATTCGGATGTAATCCTTCCCGAATCCACGTACCTGGAAAGAACCGACTGCGTCCAGCAGGCCAACGGGCTCAAGCCGCAGATTTTCCTTCGGAAAAAAGCGGTGGAGCCGAGATATGACACCATGGACGGGTCCATGATCCTCAAAAAGATTGCCGATCAAATCGGCATCGGCAAGTATTTCCCGTACAACAGCATGGACGAACTTGTGGACTGGCAGCTCGAGGGAACCGGATTTACGCAGGAGGACTTTAAAAAGAAAGGGTTTGTGGCCTACTGCAAGGACCAGATCTTCCGGGACCGGGACAACGGGCTCAAGTTCAACACCCCGTCCGGAAAAATCGAATTCAGATCCTCGCTCCTCGAGGATGCCGGTTTTCAATCCTTTCCCGAATACGAGCCGGTACCCCTGCCGGAAGAAGGCAAGTTTCGTCTCGTTGTGGGACGTTCAGCCATCCACACCCATGTTTCCACCCAGAACGTACCGTATCTCAACGAGATCACCAGCGAGAACGTCCTGTGGATCAACACCAAAAAGGCCGAAGCGCTGGGTATTGAAAACAACGATACGGTGGAAGTATCGTCGTCATGCGGCAGCGGCACCATCAAGGCGTATGTCACCGATTTCATTCACCCGGAGGCGGTCTTTATGCTGCACGGGTTCGGCCACACCGCCTCCAGGGCGGAACGTTCCTATCAAAAAGGACTTTCCGACGCTGTCCTGCAGAAAAATCTCTATGACAAAACCGGGGGGAGCCCTGCGTACCACGATACGTTTGTCAGTGTAAAACCCGTAACGGAGGTTTCAAATGAGTAAATACTACCTGTCCCAGGATGTGAAAAAATGTATCGGGTGCCATGCCTGCGAAATCCAGTGCAAGGCCAACAAAGAGCTGCCCGTGGGACCGAAACCCTGTCAGATCGTCCAGGTGGGGCCCAAGTTCATCGGGGATGTGCCAAGGACATCCTTTATCTTCATGCCCTGTTTTCACTGCGAAAACCCCTGGTGCGTGCCCGCCTGTCCCACGGGCGCCATGCAGATCCGGCAGAAGGACGGGATCGTGTTTGTGGAAAAGGACCTTTGCGTCGGCTGCAAGGCCTGCATCTCCGCATGTCCCTGGGGCGCGCCCCAGTGGAACCCGGAAACGAAAAAAGTGGATAAGTGCGACTACTGCATGGACAGGCTCGACCAGGGGCTGAAACCGGCCTGTGTTTCCACGTGCACCACCGGATGCCTCAGTTTCGGCCGGATCGACAAGATGCCCCATATCCGTAGGGAACAGCATGCGGCAGCAGTTGCATCCCTTGAAAACAGTTCTTTTTAGAAAGAGGGAAAGGAGCGGTACCAATGGCTGAAAACAAATGTCCGGTCCAGTCGATTGTCATGGAATTCTCCGGGCTTCTTGACGACAAAGCGATACAAGAGCCGAAGACCCGGCGAATTGTCGAGCAGATCCTCAGCCTGATGGATGATATTTCCGCAGGTCAGGCGGGCGGGCGCCATCTCGAAGCCGTGGAACGTCTGGTGGCGGAATTTTTTGAAAACCCGGAAAACACCCACGGTGTAGAGATCGGGAAAAAGCTCGAAAAGGAACTGAATACAAACAAAGAGGTGTTTGAAAGTCATATACAGACCCACAACTGTCCGACCATGGACTGTTTCAGACTGGCGCCGTCACCCTGTCAGATGGCTTGTCCCGCCGGAATTGACATACCTACCTACCTTCACCTCATCGCCAAGGGGAAAGATGCCGAAGCCATAGAAGTGATCCGGCGGGACAACCCCCTTCCATGGGTCTGCGGCCTGATCTGCACCCGGCCGTGTGAAATGATGTGCGTGAGAGGCCGGATCGACACCCCGGTGTCGATCAAATTCCTCAAAGCCTTTGCCGCGGAGCGCGCACTTTCCGACCGGGCGTACACAAACCCTGAACCCGAGGAGCCCAACGGACACAAAGTCTGCGTCGTGGGCGCCGGTCCGGCCGGCCTGTCTGCAGCATACTATCTTGCGCTGAACGGCTACACCGTCCGGGTGATCGAATCCCTGCCCATTCCCGGGGGGATGCTCATGGTGGGGATCCCGAGGTACCGGCTGCCGAGAGAGGCAATCGACAGGGAAACGGCCATGATCGAGGACCTCGGCGTGGAATTTCAGTACAACACCCGGTTCGGAACGGACGTCACCCTGGATGAACTCAAAGAAGAGGGCTTCGAGGCGTTCTTCCTGGCCATCGGCGCACACAGCGCCTGGGAAATCGGGATCAAGGGCGAAAAGGAACTTTCCGGGGTCATTGACGCAGTCACGTTTTTAAAGGACGTGGCCCTGGGGGACCGGCACACCCCGGGAAAACATGTTGTGATCATAGGCGGAGGCAACGTGGCCATTGACGCGGCCCGGACCAGTCTGAGGCTCGGCGCCGAGAAGGTTACCGTGGCCTACAGGCGCTCGAGATCCGAGATGCCGGCGGATGAGGAGGAAGTGGAACAGGCCGAAACCGAAGGCATCGAGTTCGCCTTTCTCACCATTCCCACTGAAATCGTGGGGGACAACGGAAAAGCCGCGGCTCTCTGGTGCACCAAAGCGGAACTCGTCAAAAAAGAGAACAGCGACCGCATGTCTCCTGTGCCCATGCTCGGAAGCGATTTCGTGATTCAAGCGGATGCGGTAATCAGCGCCATCGGACAATTTGTAAACAGAAAAGGCATGCAGGCCTTTTCCGATGTGAACTGGACGAGAAGAGGGACCATCGAAGTCAGCAACACCAGCATGGAAACCAACATGCCGGGGGTATTTGCAGCAGGAGATGCGGTCCTGGGACCGGCCACCGTGATCGAAGCCATCGGCGGGGGAAAACGGGCGGCGGAATCCATTGACAGGTACTTCAACAACATGCCCCAGCCGACGATTCCCAAGGTGCCGGTACGGCACAGAAAAGAACCGTTCATTGAAATGTCCGCCACCACCAAGATGACGCTGAAACGTCCGGAAATGCACATGCTGAACATCGACCGCAGAAGAACCACGTTTCAGCAGGCGGAGCTGGGCTACACCGAGGACGAAGTCAGAAAAGAAGCGACCCGGTGCCTCAGGTGCGACATCTGCAGGCGATGCGGAGAATGTGTCTCGGTCTGCCGGGACAAAATGGGTATTGACGCACTGCAGTTCGGGTTCATGGACTTTGACCACCCCACAGATACCGATTTCCGGAAAACTTCGGAACGCTGCATTACCTGCGGCGCCTGTGCCCACAACTGCCCCAATGGAGCCATGACCATCCAGGAAAAAGACGGGATGCGGATCCTTTCCCTTTGCGGCACCGTGCTGAACAAACAGGAAATCCTTCACTGCGAGTCCTGCGGCGCGGTCATGGGCCCGGAACGGTATCTTGATTTCATCAGAAACAAAACCCGGTCCGTGGGACAAGTCTTCAAGGGAAAACGCCTCTGTGAAACCTGCCTGAGGCAAAAGACCGCCCGGACCAATGTGGACGTACACCCTGTGGAATAAAAAGGAGGGGATATGCAGTTTCGAAGAGGCCAGAAAATCGAAGTTTTTCAAAAATCGGAAGATGATGCATGGGAACCGTACATGAACGAGTTCATAGGCGTTCACGGCATCATCACGGACCCGGACACGGCCATCAACGATCCGGACGCCCTGATCGAGGTCAGCCTGGAGGACAGAGGCACCCACAGGCTGCCCCAGGACTGCCTGCGGATTATTGATTCCCAGTGAGACCACCCGGCATATGCGTTTGGACCGAAAAAAAAGGAGAGAAACCATCAGAACCGCAACTAACATAAGTTTCAGCATTGCATCAGGACTTTTCGGATCGATCATCCTGGCTGTTT
>CAYFVA010000067.1:0-1197 GCA_964346265.1 uncultured Desulfobacterales bacterium | reverse complement strand
AACATAAGTTTCAGCATTGCATCAGGACTTTTCGGATCGATCATCCTGGCTGTTTTTCTTTCCGGCGTGATCTCGGCCAACAAAACCGCGGACCTCATGCCGCTTATCATCGCTTTTAACGGCGCTGTTTCCGGCTACAAGGCAGTGGACCTTTTAAAGGGGAGTCTTCATCGTCTCAAGACCATCGGCACAATCGCCGGGACCGTTGCAGGCGTATTGACCTGGCCGGTTTTAAACACCATATCCTTTTACGCGGCAGGATTTTTCATCCTGACAGCCGGGGATCTTGCGGTTTTTACAGTAATATCGTGTTTGACAGGGTATCTGGGCAGTTTTACAGCGGTCCGATACTTTCAATTATAACCATTTGAATTTTTCAGGGAGAAAATTATGCAGAAATTGTTCAAACATTTCATCCTGCTTGCTCTGACGGTGTTATTTACCGCTCCGGCCGCATTCGGGGCCGCTGACGTGTCACTGTCCAAATCGAGTTACAAAGCGGGAGACACGGTCATTCTTTCAGGCGAAATCGAACCGGGCCAGGACATCTACGTCACCGTTGCCCAGAAGGACAAGTTCGCCATCACAGACACGGACGGAGATCATGAAACCAAACGGTTTGCAAAGGACGCTCCGGAATACGGGTTTGACAAAAACACCGAAATTCCGCCTTTGTATTACCTGCTCACCAACAAGCCCGACAAGTTCGGTTCCGTAAAAAAGAAAAAATTCGGCGGACCGTCCGTGCTGCTGGGGGACGACGGCGGGCTGTACAACACTACCATGTTCTATCTCAACAAGGACTTCCAGGATCTCGACCCGCAAACCCGGTCCATGCTGGGCCCGATCAAGACCGAACAAGAGTGGAATTTCCTGAAGTACGCCAACGAAGTCAAGTTCGGCATTAACACCATTGTCAAAGAGGGAGCCCGGGTGGGAAAAGTTGTGGTCTTCTCCCGGACCGTGATCACGGACGAGACCAGCGGGAAATACTGGGACAAGGGCACGAATGTGGATCTTGACAAGTCCACCGGCGAATACACAGTCTCCTTTGATACCTACCGCCACACCCCGCCTGAGACCGAATTCGACGTATTCGTGAACGGCGAGAAAGAGGCTGAATATACCATTGAAGCAAACGGCTTCTGGCTGGATCTCGGGTACAGGTACATGAATCCGTTGTGGATCGTACTCGGG
>CAYFVA010000066.1:0-11061 GCA_964346265.1 uncultured Desulfobacterales bacterium | reverse complement strand
CATAGAGATTTGCAAATTTACGCCGTCCGGCCTGTGCGGCGCAGCACATTGGAGATTCTGGCCTTTTGGACGGCAAAACAGAGCCGGAAAAAATCCCGGTTCACCTGCTTGATTTCTCCTTTTAACCGATCTTCACCCCTGCAGAACGTGACAACGCAGAGCTGTGGTTTCACAAAAGCAGGGAAAACGCATGGTCCTTCCCGGTTCCGGAGAAACGGGCACGGGGAAGGCGAGTGAAAAGGCGTCTCTTCCAGCTGCTCTGCGATCAAAGATTCGAGTTCCGGTTGTACCACCAGAATACAGATAAAATCCCAGAGCGTGAAAATCGTATCCAGATCGAGATTTTTACAGCATACCCCCCTGCACGTTTCAGTGCAGTAGATCATTTCATTTTCCGCTTTGCGGATCAGAGCTTTCTGGGATGAGGCAATCCGCCGGCAAATTTTTTCCAGTACGGATTTTTGGTGGAAACTTACCGCACCCAGAATATACAATGATTTATGAAAAAGGTATTGAGGCCCCATACACTCATTCTTTCATACTACCAGTCCGCACGGAAAAACTCAACCACTGCTTTTTTGACTACTTTTTTTGACATTTTGCCGGGTATGCATATATAATCAGGAAAAACAAATTTCAGGAGAACGGTTCATGATAAATTTCAGGGGTACAGGTTGTCTTATCACTATTTTGTTTTTCTGCATGACTGCGGCCGAAGCCTTTGCCGGACCGGCCGCGAACGTTGAGAAAAAAGTGTTCATTGTTCACAGCTATGAAGAAAATCATGTATGCGGGCAACCCCAGCATGACGGCGTTGTCAAAGCGTTGAACGACGCCGGCTGGCATGCGGGGGGAAATATGGAACTCGAAGTTCATTATATGGACACCAAGCGGAAGAACAACACCCCTGAATTAATGCAACAGCAGGCCCGGATCGTTTCCCGAAAAATCGATGCCTACAATCCCGATATTCTGGTCACACTTGATGACAACGCCTTCCGGACAGTGGCACATCCCATGGCCAAAGAGTCCCTGGACATTGTATTCAGTGGAATGAACGGACAGCCGGAGGCGTACAACCGTACCCGGCAGTTTATGGAAAACAGAAACCATCCGGGACACAACATCACCGGGATCTATGAAAAGCTCCACATCCGGGAAGCGGTCAAGGTGCTTTCCAATCTCCTGGATATTCAGAAGGTTCTGATCCTGGATGACCTGTCCCCCACCGGAAAAGCCATTTCCCGACAGATCGAACTCGAACTCGCCCCGGATGCATCAGACGACCCTCTTCCCTGTGGCACCGTTCACCAGACCATAAACACATGGGAAGAGTACCGCCGTGTAATCGACCGGATCAACACCACCCCGGAGATCGATTCATTTTACCTTGGGACACTTCTTTTACAGGATTCAGCAGGCAACACCTACACCGCTCCCGAGATCATTGAATATGCGATACAGCATGCGGAAAAGCCTGCAATCGGTCTGAACTATGCTTTTATAAAGATGGGGCTGTACGGAGGGGCATCAGTGGATTTTTTTGAAATGGGCTACCAGGCCGGACAGAAAGCCGCAGCCATTCTGGACGGAGCCGATGCCGGATCCCTTGCCATAGAAGATGCAAAGCGGGTGGCCCTGGTTTTCAACCTGTCAAGGGCCGAAGATCTGGGCCTCGAAATCCCCAAAGACATCCTGCTTGCCGCGGATGAAGTGTTCCGGAAATAAGGGAAAGGTTCCGCCCCCATGAAAAATTTTCACTTATCCACCTGCATTTCCCTTACCATTACGCTGCTTGTCATCGTTACCACCCTGGTAACGGCGGGAATCCTGCATATCGTTCTCAGTAAAAGTTTGACCTCGGAATTCGAGAACCGGGTAAGGGCTGAATCCGGAGAGGTGATGCAGGTTCTGGAAAACCGGTTCGCCCGGACCGAAAACCGGCTCAAGGAACTCAGCCTCGACAATACCATCCGGGTCACCCTGATGCTGGGAGTGGATCAGCAGCTCAGCGAATATTTTCAAAAAAAATTCGGATCCAAGGACCACACCTCCTTTTTCCTGTTTGCCCAAAAGTCCGAAAAAGTCTTCAGCGCATCAGCCGTGGGACTTGAACCGGAAAAAATCCAAGCCCTGCTGCTGCCTTCCGGCGGCACAAAAAAACTCGAAAAGATACCGCCCCTCGGTTTTGTATACCATACCTCCCGGCCGATTTTCCGGCAGAAGGAGCGGATCGGAACGGCTGCGGTGATGTATGTTCTGAAAAGAGACAAAGCCCTCATAAATCAAATCTCCCGTAATAAAAACTCGACCATCGTCAAAATGGCGGACAACCGGGCATGGGATCTTTTATCCGGAGAACCGATCCCGGATTTTCCCGCTGACAGGATTCGAGGAACGGACCAGAACCTCCGCTATATTCAACGAAACGGGGTAAAAACGGCAGTGGCCATAAAAGACGGTTTCCCCGATCTTTGCTATATCTCCGGTGTCGATACGCTCGACCAGGCAAAAAAAAGAGTCCTGAGCCCGCTTTTGTATTCTTCTCTCGGAATTCTGGCCGTGACAATCGGATTGTCGATTTTTTTAAGCCGCCTTTTGAGCCGCCCTCTGTCAATGGTTTCAAAAAGATCCCTTGAAATGGCCCGGGGGGCCTCGGACTTCACGGACCATTCCGTACCCTCCAATGTGATCGAGGTCCGGCAGCTCTGGTCCTCGCTGACCACCATGGTCCGGCACCTCAGGGAAACCGAGGAACTCAAGCGGTATCAACAGCTTTTCGAGGGGGTGGCAGACCCGGTGTTCATCTACGACTTCTCCGGACAATTTATGCAAGTCAACCGGATCGCCAAGGACCTGTTCAAACCCCTTCACGACAGCCGGCCGGACCTGAGTATTTTCCACATCACACCTGAAAAAGAACACCACCACATAAGAGAAATTTTAAAGACTCTCAAGGAAGAAGACCGGCGTATGGTGTTTGAGACTGAACTCTTTACCGGTGAAACCGAACGGATACATGTTGAATGCCACGCAAAAAAAATTCTTTTCAGGGACCGGGAGGTGGTATTGAGCGTGGTCCGGGATATCACCGACCGCAAAAACGCTGAAAAAGCCCTCCACAGAAGTGAAGAAAGACTCTCCATGGCCCTTGAAGTCAGCCTGGCCGGCGTATGGGAACTGAACCCGCAGACCGGTGATTTTCAGGTGGACAAAAACCAGTTCGCCTTTTTCGGATACACGGAGGATGAATACCCGGTGGACACAAAGGAATTTTTGCAGCTGATCGATCCTTCGGACCGAAAGAGAGTCAAGCAAAAATTCAGACGCTTTGCCCGGGGGGAAGACACCGATTACAGGGATGAATTCATCATTCTGGCAAAAAACGGAGAAAAACGTTGGCTGCACAACCGGGGAAAAATCGTAGAACGGGACAGCGACGGCACCCCGGTTCTGATCATCGGCACCGCCATTGACATTTCCGACCTGAAACGGGCTGAACAGGCCCTGCGGGAAAACGAGGAGCGGTACCGGACCATTCTGGACAGCCGGAATATCGGATACTTTGAGGTCGACCTCAACGGGAACCTTTCTTTTTTCAACAATGCCCTGACCGAACTGACCGGGTACAATCCGGAAGAACTTTCCTGGATGAACTACCAAACCTACACCGACGAACAAACCGCAGGAAAACTGAACCGGGCATATAAACACATTCTCAAAACCGGCGAGCCGCTGGAAAAATACGAATACACCATCGAAAAAAAGAACGGCGAGCTTTTGCAGGTGGAAACCTCCGTATCCCTGATGAGAGACACTGACGGACGACCGGCCGGTTTCAGGGGGCTGACCATCGATATCTCGGAGAGAAAAAATGCGGAAGAGGAAAAGAAAAAACTTGAAAACGAACTGCGGCAGGCCCATAAAATGGAGGCCATCGGCACGCTTGCCGGCGGAATCGCCCACGACTTCAACAACATACTTTCCGGCATATTCGGATACGCCCAACTGGCTCTTAGACATACGGACAATCCCGTTAAATCAAAAAGCCATATCGACCAGATCATCAAAGGGGCAGAAAGGGCCGCCGGGCTGATCCAACAGATCCTCACCTTCAGCAGACAGTCCGAACATGAAAAACACCACCTGGATCTCTCCCTTGTGATCAAAGAAAACCTCAAACTGCTCCGCTCCTCCCTGCCCGCCACCATTGAAATCAGAGAAAAGATGCACTCCAGGGCCAAGGTTCTGGCAGACCCCACCCAGATCCATCAGGTGGTGATGAATCTGTGCACCAATGCCTTTCATGCCATGCGCTCCAACGGGGGTATTCTCGAAATAGAGCTCACCGAGATCACCGTTTCAGACAAAAGCGCCGTCCCCGACCTCAGTATTCAGCCCGGTGAATACCTCAAGCTGGAAATCCGGGACACCGGCCACGGGATGGACAAAAAAACCCTGGGCAAAGTATTCGACCCGTACTTTACCACAAAAGCAGCCGGTGAAGGCACCGGTCTGGGTCTGTCTCTGGTCTACGGCATCGTGGAGGACCACGGCGGCTACATCCGGGCATCAAGCGTCACCGGAGAAGGTACGACTTTCCAGGTCTTCCTGCCTGCTGCTGCAGATACGACCGGTTCCCAAACCGGTCGCAGGCTTGCCGATTCCCTTGAAGGGGGATCGGAAACAATAATGGTGGTGGATGATGAAGAGAGTATCCTTGTCTCCACCCGGGAATTTCTGCAGGATTACGGATACACCGTGTATGCCTTTTCCGAAGGGATTTCCGCTCTTGAGGCGTTTGAAAAAGACCCGGAACGGGTCAGCCTTGTCATCACTGATATGACCATGCCCGGGATGACCGGAGACAAACTGGCCGGTACGATTTTTGAAAAACGAAACGATATCCCGATCATCCTTTGTTCGGGGTACAACGAAAATATCAGTGAACAAAAAGTGGCCGAGCTCGGTATAAAAGCGTATATGAAAAAGCCCGTGGACAACGAGGAACTGGCCTGCATGATTCGGGACCTTCTTGACGGAAAACAGCCGGAAAAGCCTTTTGTTTAAGCATTTCCATACTTTTCGACAGCAATTTTCTTGACACCTGTATGCATAAGGTTTATTTTAATATATTTTGTCGAAATTATTAATCAATAATTCAGCCGGGTTAAGCCGGTATTGATGAATTGCAGAGAGAAGCCGGGGATAAGCCCCATTTTTAAAGCCTTTTATACAGGAAGGAAATATGCAGGTAACTGTTGAAGACAAATCCAATGTGACAAAAGTTCTCCATTTCGAGGTTCCCCATGCCGATGTTGCCAGGGAACTGGACCAGGCGTACAACGAGCTGAAAAAATCAGCCGACATCAAGGGATTCAGAAAGGGAAAAGTTCCCAGGAAAGTTCTTGAAAACAAATTTTCCAAAGATGTGCACGCAGACATCGCCCCCAAACTGATCCAGGAATCCTTTTCAAAGGCCATTGAAGATTATGATCTGAACGTGGTGGGCTCCCCCCGGATCGATCCGCCGGAACTCAACCCGGAGACGTCTTACAAGTTCGACATCACCGTGGATGTCAAGCCGGAAATCAGCCAGGTGGAATACGAGGGTTTCGATTTGACCCAAACCGCATACCCGATTTCCGAAGAAGAGGTCGAAAGCCAGATCTACATGATACGCAAAACCATGGCCTCCAAGCAGACGGTGGAAGAGGAGCGTCCGGTAAAAGACGGAGACTATGTGCTCATCGACTATGAAGGGTTCCTTGACGGAGAGCCTTTTGACCAGACCCCGAAGGTGGAAAACTACGTCATGGCCATCGGCAGCGACAACATGCCGGAAGAGTTTTCCAGAAAACTCACCGGTGTAATCCCGGAGCAGGACCTGAACATCGAGGTCATCTACCCGGAGGATTCTTCCGAGGAAGATCTGGCCGGCAAAACCATTTCATACAAGGTAAAACTCAAAGAAATACAGGAAGAGGTACTGCCGGAAGCGGACGACAATCTCGTCAAGGAACTGGGCCAGTATGAAACACTGGACGAGGTCCGGGATACCATCCGGGAGTATCTGAAAAAGGGGTACGAACAGCGGATCCGGCACGAACTCAGCGAGCAGGTATTTCAGAAGCTTCTGGACAAACATGAGTTCGAAGTCCCCCAGTCCATGGTGGATGCGGAACTGGACGGGATCATATCCGAAACCGAACAGGCATACGCTCAGAACAACACCAGCCTGGAAGAGGCCGGCCTGAACAAAGAGATTTTACGGGATCAGTACAAAGAGGTGGCGGAAAAGCAGGCAAGGCGGCATTTGATTTTAGACAAAATCATCGAGCAGGAAAACCTTGAACTCACTGATGATGAATTGCAGGCAAGTTTTGAAAAAATGGCCACAGACATGAACGCGTCAGTGGATGCGGTGAAGAATTTTTTCAACATGAACGAGAACGCGCTTGAAAATTATAAACATACACAGCTTGAAAAAAAAGCTGTGGATCTTATAATAGATAGAGGCAACATCACTGAAGTGGAACCGGAAGAATCACAAGAAGCCGGAACAGAGGAAACAGACCAGCAGGAGAGCAAAGAAACGGATGAATAAGGACCTCGACATATGCTGCTCTGTCCGATTGCCTGACAATACGAATCAACAACAATAAGGAGCGTACAAATTGCCTTTAATTCCAATGGTTGTGGAACAGACCAACAGAGGGGAACGGTCGTACGACATTTTTTCAAGGCTTCTGAAAGACAGGATTATTTTCCTTGGCACGGCAATCAACGACGAAATTGCCAACCTCCTCGTTGCCCAGCTTTTATTCCTTGAATCGGAAGATCCGGAAAAGGACATCAATTTTTATATCAATTCACCCGGAGGTGGTGTTACAGCCGGCCTTGCCGTATATGATACGATGCAGTACATCAAACCGGACGTGGTAACCGTCTGCGTGGGACAGGCTGCAAGCATGGGATCTCTTCTCCTGGCATCCGGTCAGAAAGGCAAGCGGTATGCCCTGCCCAACTCGAGAATCATGGTTCACCAGCCTTTGGGCGGGACCCAGGGACAGGCTTCGGACATCCAGATCCAGGCCAAGGAAATACTGCGCATGAAGGACTGTTTGAACAAAATCCTGTCCGAACATACAGGACAGAAACAAGAAAAAATCTCAGAGGATTCGGACAGGGACTTTTTCATGTCCGGAACCGAAGCCGTGGAATACGGCATCATTGACAGTGTCGTGGCTGACAGGAAAGACCTTGAGAAATCGGCAGGATCCAAAAAGGAGTAACAAATGAGCAGAAAAGATGATGAACAGGAACCGTATTTCTGTTCGTTCTGCGGCAAGAACCAGAAAGAGGTAACCAAACTCATTGCCGGACCGAGTGTGTACATATGCAACGAGTGCGTCAAGCTCTGCGGTGAAATTATAGAAGATGAACAAAAAGAGCTGGCTTCCGGTACCGATGGAGAAAAACAGAGATATCTCACCCCCATGGAGATAAAAGAAAAGCTGGATACGTATGTAATCGAGCAGGAACGGGCCAAAAAAGTACTTGCCGTTGCCGTGTACAACCATTACAAACGTCTTGACTCTGCACTTGAACAGCATCGGGACGAAGATGTGGAAATCGAGAAAAGCAATATTCTGATCATCGGACCGACCGGCTGCGGAAAGACACTGCTTGCACAGACCCTTGCAAGATTTCTGGATGTTCCGTTTACCCTGGCCGACGCCACCACCCTGACAGAAGCCGGATATGTGGGAGAAGATGTGGAAAACATCATCCTTTCCCTTGTGCAGAATGCGGACTATGATATTGAAAAGGCCCAGCGGGGAATTGTCTACATTGATGAAATCGATAAAATCTCCCAGCGGGGAGACAACCCGTCCATCACCCGGGATGTCTCCGGAGAGGGTGTCCAGCAGGCGCTGCTCAAAATCATTGAAGGCACCGTGGCAAGCGTTCCTCCCAAAGGTGGACGCAAACATCCCCAGCAGGATTACGTGAAAATCGATACGTCCAACATCCTCTTTATTTGCGGGGGAACATTTACCGGGCTCGACAACGTCATTGAAAAGCGTCTCCACCAGAAAACCCTCGGGTTCGGGGCCGACATCAAGGGGACCGCGGAGAAAAACATCGGTGATATTCTCGGACAGATCAAACCCGAAGACCTGATCCAGTTCGGTCTTATTCCCGAATTTTTGGGACGACTGCCTGTGATTACTTCAATTGGCGAGCTGAACGAAGATTCCCTTGTAAAAATTCTGACAGAGCCGAAAAACGCGCTGTTAAAACAGTACAAGGAACTGTTCAAAATCGACGGCATTGATCTTCAGTTCACGGATGAGGCGCTTCAGGCAATGGCCAAAGAAGCGTTAAAGAGAAAATCCGGCGCAAGAGGTCTGCGGGCGATCATGGAAGAGACCATGCTCGAAATCATGTACGAGCTCCCGTCGCAAGAGAACATCAAAGAATGCATCATCGGCGAGGAAGTGGTGCAGGACAACGAAAAGCCGATACTGCTTTTTGAACAGAACAAAAAGCAGGCCTGAATTTATATGCGGACAACACGTCCACTTGAATAAGAGATGATCAGTATTTCAAAATTTTTCCATTCGGACGGGCCCCAGACCCGCCACCGGCTGCCCCTGGTCCCGCTACGTGACATTGTACTTTTCCCCCACATGACCACAACCATCTTTGTGGGCCGGGAGAAATCCATCAATGCGCTTTCCACTGCAATGGCCGGGGACAAACTTATCTTTCTGGCCACCCAGAGCAACCCCGAAGTCAAAAAACCCTCTGAAAAAGACATTTACAAAACCGGCACCCGGGCCTACATCAAACAGCTGCTCAAATTACCGGACGGAACCGTGAAAGTCCTTGTGGAAGGAGCACTCAGGGGAGAAATCCAGCACATTACAGAAGAGGAGACCCACGTTGCTGCGGAATACACGGTGGTTCAGGAGAAACCGATCGACGGGAACCAGGCCGAAGCCGCGGCCCGAACGGTGCTTGAAGCGTTTGAAAAGTATGTAAACCTTTCCGGGGCGGTTTCTAAAAGTGATTTGAGAAATATCTCCAAACAAACCCGGGACCTGTCCAGGTTTGCAGACCTTATCGCCGCCAAAGTCCCTTTTAAAATCAGTGAGAAACAGCAGCTTCTGGAATGCGCGGATGTGGAGGAACGGCTTGTTCAACTTCTGAACCTGATCGGCAAAGAAAGCGAAGTCTTTTCCATGTCCCAGAAAATCAAAGGCCGTGTCAAAGACCAGATGGACAAGTTCCAGAAAAAACATTATCTCAATGAACAGCTTCGGGCCATAAAAAAAGAAATGGGCGAGGACGGGGAAAATCAGGAACATCAGGATCTTGAGAACCGCATAAAGAAAAAGAAACTTCCCAAAGAAGCGGCTTCCGCCGTCCGGATCGAGTTTGACAAACTCAAGCGGATGCCTGCCATGGCGTCCGAATCCACCGTCGTTCGAAACTATATCGACTGGATTCTCTGCCTGCCCTGGTTCAGGAAAAGCAGATCAACCATACGGCTCGATGATGCCGAACGGATTCTGGACGAAGACCATTACGGCCTTGAAAAACCCAAGGAGCGGATACTCGAATACCTGGCTGTCCAGTCCCTTGTCAAAAAGATCAAAGGCCCTATTTTATGCCTTGTGGGTCCGCCCGGCGTAGGAAAAACTTCTCTTGCTCGTTCGGTGGCAAGGGCCACCGGCCGGGCATTTGAACGGATTTCTTTGGGAGGCGTTCGGGACGAAGCGGAAATTCGGGGCCACAGGAGGACCTACATCGGGGCCATGCCCGGCAAGATTATCCAGACGATCAAAAAGGCGGGGTACGGCAACCCGGTGTTTTGTCTCGATGAAGTGGACAAGATGAGTGCGGACTTCAGGGGCGACCCGGCCGCTGCGCTGCTCGAAGTCCTTGACCCGGAACAGAACAAGGCGTTCCACGACCATTACCTGGAAGTTGAATACGATCTGTCCAATATCCTTTTTGTCACTACGGCCAACACCCTGTACGATATTCCCGCCCCGTTGCAGGACCGTATGGAAATCATCCGGATTCCCGGCTACACCGAATACGAGAAAGAACGAATTGCCGAAGGCTTCCTGATTCCCAAACAGATCATTGAAAACGGCCTGGAAGGCCGGGACATTTCCTTTTCCAAAAACGCAGTCCTCAAAATCATCCGGCATTATACAAGAGAAGCAGGGGTGCGCAGCCTGGAGAGGGAGCTCTCCTCGGTTCTGCGGAAAATCGCCCGGGAAATTGTACAGAAACGGACCGAAGCATCCAAAAAGATCACTGCCAATACTGTCCACAAATACCTGGGGCAGTACAAGGTGAGAGAAAATATCCTCGAGGCCGAAGACAAAATCGGTATTGTCAACGGTCTGGCATGGACCCAGTACGGGGGAGAGCTGTTAACCGTGGAAGCGGTAAAAATGCCCGGCAAAGGCAAAGTATCGGTTACGGGTAAACTGGGGGACGTGATGAAGGAGTCCTCGCAGGCCGCTTTCAGTTATGTTCGATCCAGGTGCACCTCTTTGGGCATAGATGACAATTTCTACAATGAAACGGACATCCATATCCACGTGCCGGAAGGAGCCATACCAAAAGACGGTCCGTCCGCCGGCATTGCCATGTGTACGGCACTCGTTTCGGTTCTGTCCGCAAGACCGGTGAACCGAAAACTCGCCATGACCGGTGAGATCACCTTACGAGGAAGAATACTGCCTGTGGGCGGGGTCAAGGAAAAATTTCTCGCCGCCCATGCCAACGGTATTGAAACGGTGATCCTGTCCAGGGAAAACGAGAAGGATATCAGGGAAATTCCCTCGTCCATCAAAAAGCAGGTGGACATTGTTTTTGCCGAAGATATGGACGAAGTCCTGGATCATGTTTTTCCGTAAAAAAAGTGTGTTTTTCTGCTTGACATGAATATCGAATGTTGGTATACATGCTCTGTTTTTGGGGCGAATAACTCAGCTGGGAGAGTGCAACCCTTACAAGGTTGAAGTCACAGGT
>CAYFVA010000065.1:6460-11335 GCA_964346265.1 uncultured Desulfobacterales bacterium | reverse complement strand
AGGGTGAACGGGAGGAATTTGACGATACCCCTTTTATGCTTTATTTTTCATTTTAAGATATACTATAATACGGTTTTCCCGGCTTTTCAACCAGGAACGCTCTTCTGAAACACAAAAGAGGGAACGCATGAAACCCGAGGCAGAAAAGAGAGCACGGATATGACACAAAACGATGCGGAAAAAGGCATATGTACGGATCTGTACGAACTGACCATGGCCCAGTCCTACTATTTCGAAGGCATGGGTTCGGATGCGGTCTTCAGTCTTTTCATCCGCGATTACCCGCCCAACCGGGGATACTTCGTCAACGCAGGCCTTGAGGATGTACTTCATTATCTTGAGAATCTTACCTTTTCACAGAACGACCTGGAATACCTGCATTCCACCGGCCTGTTCCGGGCGGATTTTCTCCATCATCTCTCCTCGTTCCGGTTCACAGGAGATGTGTTCGCCATGCCCGAGGGCCGGATCTTTTTCAAAGAGGAACCCGTACTGGAAATCACCGCCCCGATCATCCAGGGCCAGCTGGTGGAAACATACATCATCAACCGGTTTAATTTCCAGGTGGCCGCGGCAACCAAGATATCCAGGAATGTTGCCGCAGCACAAGGCAGACAGATGGTGGACTTTTCCCTCAGACGGACCCAGGGAATCGATGCCGGTATGACCGTGGCCCGTTCCGGGTGGATCGCAGGCATGGATGCCACAAGCAATGTCATGGCCGGGAAAACATACGGGATCCCCGTCTCCGGAACCATGGCCCATTCCTACGTGACCGCGTTCCGGAGCGAAATTGACGCGTTCAGAGCGTATGCGGATCTGTACAAAAACGAGACCGTTCTTTTGATCGACACCTATGATACGGTGAAAGGAGCGGAAAAAGCTGCAATCGTGGCCCAAGAGATGGAAGACAAGGGCACAAGGCTCAAGGCCGTCCGTCTGGACAGCGGGGATATGGTTCAATTGAGCCGCAAGGTAAGACAACTGCTTGACGCAAGAGGACTCAACCATGTCAAAATATTTGCAAGCGGCGGCTTTGACGAATATGCAATCGCCGACTGCCTGGAAAGGGGCGCCCTCATAGACGGATTCGGTGTCGGCACCCGGCCGGGTGTGTCCGCAGATGCCCCGTATACGGACATGGCCTACAAGATGGTCCAATACAACGGCCGTTCCACCCTGAAGCTCAGTTCCGGCAAACGATCTCTTGCATCCCCCAAACAGGTGTTCCGGAACACGACAAACTCCAAAATGGAAGGGGACGTGATCGGTCTCAGGCAGGAAAGTCTTACAGGCTCTCCTCTTTTGCACAAGGCGATGACTGCAGGAAAACGGACAAAAAACCCCGAGCCTCTGCAAAAGGCCCGGGAGCGTTTCCGGTCCGATTTTGATGCATTGCCCGGACAACACCGGAAACTCAAGTCCCCTGAAGAGTACCAGGTAAAAATCAGTGATGCCCTGGAACGGCTGCAGCAGGAAGCCGTGAAAAC
Source organism: uncultured Desulfobacterales bacterium (assembly GCA_964346265.1). GTDB lineage: Bacteria > Desulfobacterota > Desulfobacteria > Desulfobacterales > Desulfobacteraceae > JAIPEK01. Next base: position 9,845 of record CAYFVA010000065.1, on the reverse strand, counting down.
AGTCTCCCGGCGGGAGATGGGCGGGCCCTACAGGAGCAGAACGGAAAGGAGTTTGTCATGAACGATGAAAACGCAAAACAACAGTATAAAAAAATTATTGACCGGGAGCACGGAAAACAGGAGGCAATATGTCAGACCAACCGATTGAAATGAACAAAACCGATGCACTGATTGTCGTGGATGTCCAGAACGATTTCTGCACCGGCGGGAAACTCGCCATTAAAGGAGGCGAACAGGTGGTGCCGGTCCTGAACCGGTGGATCCGGAAGGCGGTGTCGCAAAACGCAAAAGTGATTGCATCAAGGGACTGGCACCCGAAAGAACATATCAGCTTTGAACCGGAAGGCGGTCCCTGGCCGGTCCATTGCGTCCAGGATACGACAGGAGCCGCGTTCCGGAAAGATCTCGAGCTTCCGGCAGAGGCACCGGTGGTCACCAAAGGGGTCAGGCTGGACAAAGACCAGAACTCGGCCTTTGATGACACCGGGCTTTCTGTCTACCTCGAAAAAAAAGGAATCAAAAGAGTATTCGTGGGAGGCCTCGCCCTGGATGTCTGTGTGCTGGCAACGGCGCTGGATGCACAAAAGGCCGGATTCGAAGTAATACTTCTGTACGAAGCGACCCTGCCGGTGGACAGGGAGGAAGGGAAAAGAGCGTTCGAAAAGGTGAAAGAGGCAGGCGGGATCATCAATTATGACGATCTTGCCGATCACCCGGACTATTGCGCCACCTCTCCCGAGTTCGCAGAGCACGCCCGGATGGATCAGTTCCAGGATGCCTGTGATGACGGGCGATCCGGGAAAATCTAACAAACTGATGAGAACCGGAAGAGCGAGGAGAAATGAGATGACCAAAGTATTCAAACTTCAATGCCGGCTGTTGCTGTTGATCCTGGCGGGATTTCTGCTCACGCCCCCAGCATTTGCCAACAAGTCCGCCGTGGAAATCGAGGCGCCGCAAGAGGCGGCTGCGGGAGAAGAGATCACCATTGTCCTGCATGTCTCCCATGACGGAAACAGTTTTTTCCATTATACAAAATGGGTGGAACTTCGAATCAACGGAGAAACAACCAAACGTTGGGAATATTCCATGACAAACAGGCCCGAAGCAGAAACATTTTCCGTGACATTCACCCCCAGCGTGGAGGAGCACCTTGATCTCGAAGCAGAGGCCTCCTGCAACATGCACGGAAGCAGGGGCATCGCCCGGAAAACCGTGATGCTTTCTTCCCGATAAAGGAACTTGTCATGGTATTTTCCTACAGCACCAACGCGTTTGTTGAATATCCTCTGCATGAAGCACTCGACCTGATCGCCCGAACCGGTTTCAGCGGAGTGGAAATCATGTGCGACAGACCTCATCTGTATCCCCCGGACACCAGGGAAGACGATCTGAACTCGATCAAAAGCCTTTTGCAGGAACTGAATCTTGCCATCACCAATCTGAACTGCTTCACCCTTTTTGCCGTGGGCGACACCTGGCTGCCCTCCTGGATCGAGCCGGATGAAAAGAGGAGACAGCAGCGGATCGAGCATACCCTGAACTGCCTGGATCTTGCCCGGTTTCTCGGATGCCCCAACATTTCCGTGCCGCCCGGCGGACCGCCCGTGGACAGGGACCGGGAAAAATCGCTTGCCCTTTTTTCCCAGGGACTTGAACAGGTGATCCCCAGGGCGGAAGAAGCCGGAGTCTCGATTTTGATCGAGCCGGAACCCGGTCTTCTGATTGAGAACAGCAAGGAGATGAAATCATTCATGGAAACCATCTCCTCGGACCGGGTAGGGGTCAACTTTGATGCAGGCCATTTCTTCTGTGTGGGGGAAGCCCCGGAAGAAGCCATAGAGGATCTTTTCGAATGGACCGGCCATATCCACATCGAGGATATCGCCGCCACAAGAGACCACAACCACCTGATTCCCGGGCTCGGGGCCATGGATTATAAAGCGTTCTTCAAAAAGCTGAAAGAGCTCGGGTACAAAGGAGATGTCTGTCTTGAGCTGTATCCGTACACCAGAACCCCCTGCCGGGCCGGTGAAGAAAGTATGGCGCATCTTGCGCCGATCATGGAAATGTACGGGTTCCGGGTGTAATATGCACGGGCCGGCAAATATATCCCCAAAAGAAGTCATTTCCACCGAAAGATGGTACCCGGTGGAGTTTGAGCAGTTTTACCGCTACCCGGTCTGTTTTACCCGGAGCGTGTTTGATCCGGAAAACCCCGTACTGCCGGATATGGTGCAAAAAGCCGGCAAGGATCACCCCAAAAACATCGCAGTGTTTGTGGATGACGGACTTCTGCCGGGCCGCCCCGGCCTTTTGAACGAAATCAGGGACTTCTGCCGGCACCATGCGGGTCTTCTCCGTCTTGCAGCAGACCCTGTTGTATTTCCCGGCGGAGAAACCGTAAAAAATACCTGGAAGCATGTGCAAAGGGCCACCGATATCCTGAATGCAGCCGGTATTGACCGCCATGGACTGGTAATTGCTGTGGGAGGCGGTGCACTCCTGGACATGGCCGGGTTTGCAGCCGCCATCTTTCACAGGGGAGTGGAGATCATCCGGCTGCCCACCACCACCCTTGCCCAGAACGATGCCGGCATCGGGGTGAAAAACGGCATCAACCAGTACGGCCAGAAAAACTGTCTCGGCACGTTTTCCGTTCCGGCCGCCGTGATCTGTGATTTTGACTTTACAGAGACGCTGCCCTTTGACCATTTTATCGCAGGGGTTTCCGAAGCGTTTAAAATAGCGCTGATACGGGATTCGTCCTTTTTCTCGTTTCTCGAACTGAACGCCCCGCTTTTGAAATACAGGCAGGCAGGACCCACACAAGAGATGATCCAACGGTGCGCCCGGCTTCATCTCGACCACATCGCCGGCAGGGGCGATCCGTTTGAATCCGGCTCTGCAAGGCCGCTGGATTACGGCCACTGGTCCGCCCATAAGATGGAAATCCTGTCCGGCCACAAACTCCCCCACGGCCTGGCCGTAGCCGTGGGCATCGCTCTTGATTCCTTTTACGCATGGCAGAAATCCCTGATCTCGGAAACCGATTTTCACCGGATTGTCACTGCTCTTTCCAAATGCGGCCTGCCCGTGTACAGCCCGTATCTTGCCTGTACGGACGAGCTGGGCCGGTTGGAAATGGAACACGGGCTTGAAGAGTTCCGGCTGCATCTCGGGGGGACGTTGACCTTCACCATGCCGGACGGCATCGGAAACTCTTTGGAACTGAATGAAATGGACTTTGAGATTGTCCGGCAGGGAATCGCGTTTCTCAAACGCTATTCGGAAAAATCGGGATAATACGCAGGCGGATTCATTCGCGGATGAAGGCGGCCATGTAGTTCACCCACGTGTTTCTGCAGAAGTAATAGGTTCCTGT
>CAYFVA010000065.1:4958-6360 GCA_964346265.1 uncultured Desulfobacterales bacterium | reverse complement strand
TGAAGGCGGCCATGTAGTTCACCCACGTGTTTCTGCAGAAGTAATAGGTTCCTGTGACCGGGTTATACGAGAACCCCACGGCATCCGTTTGTTTTATCCCGGCACTTCGGCAGGCGCGTTCCAGTTCCGCAGGCCGGACCAGGGATTTGTACGCATGGGTGCCCCTGGGCAGAAGGCCGAGGAGATATTCGGCACATACCACTGCCAGTAAAAAGGACAACACATTCCGGTTGATGGTGGCAAAGATGATGATCCCCCCGGTTTTCAGAAGGTCCGCGCACTCCCGGATCACGGACGGATAATCAGACACGTGTTCGATAAGCTCCATGGCCAGGATCACATCGAAGTTTTCATCTGCAAGCTCTTTTACTTCTTTTATCTCCCCTTCTAAATAGCGGATATCAAGGCCGGATTGCGCCGCGTGCCTTTGGGCGGTACGGATCAGCGGCCCGGAGGCGTCAACCCCCACGGTCTGCGCACCCTGACGGGCCACAGCCTCTGTGAGGAGACCGCCCCCGCATCCCAGGTCAAGTACCCGCTTTCCTGCAAGTGCCGTCTGGTGCCGGACGTAGGCGAGCCGCAGCGGGTTGATGTCATGCAGGGATTTCATGCTTCCGTCCGGGTCCCACCATTGGGCGGCTTGATCGTTGAATTTTTTGATTTCTCCGAAAGCGGAATTTCTTTTATTCTGCTTCATTGTCGTGTCCATGCCTTTTTTCTGTTGCCGGCCGGATCGGTCGGCCGTCTTTTTTTCGTCCGGCGCGCCTGATGCTTCAGAAAACGCATGTGATGGGCCGCCGGTCTGCCAAAAGAGGGATGCCGGTTTTGTGATGTCGGATTTTCTTTGCTTTTTACTAAAATTTCAGGTTATATTCAACTGTAACTTTTATATTGGAATCGATTGCGGCAGAGTTTCCCTGAATGCTGTTACCTGTTGCGCCCTTTTCAGGAGGTCCACATTTGAAGTATATGTCATCCATCTATGAAGCGGTAATCCCGGAAAAACTCCAGTTCTTTTTTGCCCTTTCCCGAACCCACCACGGGGTTCTGGACATGATGGCCCCGGCATTTGCCGCCTTGGTCGCACTGGGAGGTTTCCCCGACCCCGCCACCGCCATAGTGGGTATTATAACGGTTTTTGCCGGGTATACCTGTGTATACGCCCTCAATGATATCGCCGGTTTCCACGATGACCGGAAAAACATCCGGCTGACCGCCGGAACCGAGGGCAGGAGAGATCTTGACTCGATCCTGATCCGGCATCCATTGGCCCAGGGGGTTATCCCGTTAAAATCAGCAGTCCTGTGGGCGGGCTTCTGGGCGGTAGTTGCCGGGGCGGGCGCCTTTTATCTGAACCCGGTCTGCCTTTTGATATTTCTTTTCGGGGCTGTCCTGGAAGTGG
>CAYFVA010000065.1:0-4858 GCA_964346265.1 uncultured Desulfobacterales bacterium | reverse complement strand
CCTGCAAAAGCCGGTTCGGGAAAGAAACTGATCAACTGTGATATCCAGAATCACCCCTGCACGCGGCAGGCTTTGGGCGGCACCGTCACCCTGGATATACTGCCGCGCCCGGTCAAGGCCATGGATTCGTTGACTTTCCGGGTGAAACTGGAGGATATTGAAACTGCAGAAGCGCCGTTCATAGACCTGGGGATGCCGGGGATGACCATGGGGCCCAACCGTGTGGAGATGGAACCGAAACAGCCGGGCGTTTTTGAAGGAGAAGGCGTCATCGTCCGGTGCCCCAGCGGTAAGACCATATGGCGGGCAACTGTGAACCTGCCGGAAAAAGGGAGCGTGGATTTTATCTTTGATGTCGTCTATTGATCCAATGGTCTGGGTCTTCCTGACCACCGGCTTTACCGTGGGATTCGGCCACTGCATCGGGATGTGCGGCCCCATTGTCGTCTCCATGTCGCTGCAGATGAAGGAGGGGAGTACGCTATGGCCCCACGTGCTGTACAATACCGGCCGGGTCACCACCTACTCCATTCTCGGCGGGATCATGGGCGTGACCGGGTCGTTCGCCATGGTAACCTCCGGGATTGCCGACATTCAGAAAGGAGTGCTCGTATTTGCCGGATTTTTGATCATCTTCATGGGAATCCTCATGACCGGGTGGCTGAAAAAGTTCTCCTGCTTCAGGGAAGGCTCCGGGCTTCAGAGTTTTTTTTCAAAGGCGTTTTCCAAACTGGTCCGATCCAAATCCACCCTGGCATACTTCCCTGTGGGACTTCTGCTGGGCCTTCTCCCCTGCGGCCCTGTGTATACGGTGATGATCGCCTCTGCCCGGGCCGGAATGGAAGCCCCGGATTCAGTGACAGGCTTTGTAAACGGCATGATCCTGATGCTGGCCTTTGGCGTCGGAACCGTGCCCGCGCTGTTTCTGGTGGGGAAACTTGCAGGACTCAAATTTTTCAAAAAACGCGAACTGATCTACAAGATCGGCGCCTTACTCATGATCTGCGTAGGGATCTATTTCGTGATCAAGGGCATCCGTTACTGACCGCCTTATTTTTTTCTCACCATAAGTAATGTATTGCAGGTAACGGAAAGGCTGCTCATGAGCATGGCGCCGGCTGCGATCACGGGATTGAGAAAGCCTGCCGCCGCCACCGGGATGGCAATGATGTTGTATACAAGGGCGAACAGGAGATTCTGCCGGACCTTTCGGTTCACGATCCCGGACAGGTGGAAAAAATCGGTGAGCTGGGCCGGGTCTTCCTGCATGAGGGTGATGGCCGCGACCCCTTCTCCGGGGGTCAGCCCGGAATGCACCGCCACCGCGAGATCGGACCGGGCCATGGCCGGTGCGTCGTTGATGCCGTCCCCCACCATGGCCGTATGTTTCCCGGATTCGTTCAAACGGCTGATAAAGGCTGCCTTTTCATCCGGCAGGAGCCCGCCCCGGGTGCACTCCGACGGTATTCCCACGGCAGACGCCACCTCAAAGGTGGGCGCAGGCGCATCCCCGGAAACCAGACAGGTGGAAAACCCGTTGTTTGAAAGATCCGTCACAAGCTTTCGGGCACTGCTGCGGATCGTATCCCCCAGGTGAACCGCTGCAATAAGCACGTCATCCGCGGTCAGGAACACCGTGGAGATGATCCCGGTATTTTCATTTTCCAAAAGCACGCCGGAGTTCCGAGACGGATTGTTTGAAAGTGCGAACCCGGCGCTGCCGAGCCGCAACGTCCGGCCCTCATGACACCCGCTCACTCCGTTGGAATGGAATGTCACATCCTGTACCTGCGGCAGGGAAAGATCCGGGTCATCCCCGTGGGACAGGAGTGTGCGGGCGATGTAGTGATCACATCCCTGCTCCAGTGCAAGAATCAGCTGCCGGACTTCCTGTTTTGAAAACCCGTTCATGGCCTCCACCTCCAGCACGGAAAGCTTCCCCGTGGTCAGCGTACAGGTCTTGTCAAATACAATGGTGTCCAGACGCTCCGCCTGTTCAAAGGCTTCAAAATCCCGGACCAGTATTCCTTTTTCCCCGCACTTTGAAACCCCGGCCACCAGGGCCAGTGGAATGGCGATCCCCAGGGCGCAGGGACAGGAAATCACAAGGACGGACACCCCGCGGCTGAACGCCTCGTAAGAGGAGATGCCGAGGATCGTCCAGAACCCGTAGACGGAAACTGCCAGAAGAATCACCAGGGGAACGAAGAATTTGAGGAGCCCTTCAAATCTTTCGGTACGGGCGGTTTTCCCGGAAAGGCTGTCTTCCATGATCGCGATCATCCGTCCCAGGACCGAATGTTCGCCCACGCTCTGTGCCCTCACGCGGATGTCCCCGGAAAGGATCCGTGTACCGCTTTTGACGTTTTCCCCGACCCCCGCATTCACCGGCTTTGCCTCGCCTGTAATCGAAGATTCGTCAATCTGGGCACCGCCCTTTTCCACAACTCCGTCCGCTGCCAGGATTTCCCCCTCCCGGGCGCGGAACAGATCCCCCGGGCCGAGTTGTTCCGCTGACACGTACCTGCCGTTGGAGAACCGGTCCGTTATGATATTCACCTTTTTCGGCACAAGCGAGAAAAAATCGGAAAGACCTTCCGCGATCCGGTCCTTTGCAGACTGCTCCAGCATCTTGCCGATCAAAACCAGAAGGATCAGCATGGAGGCGGCGTCAAAATACAGGTGAATGCTGGATTCAAGCAAATGAAACACGCTGTAGAAATAGGTGGCAAAAGACCCGGTCGTAATCAGGGCTTCCATGCCCGGCCGGCCCGTGCGGATTCCGGCAAATGCCCGCCGGTGGATGGGATATCCTCCGTAAAACACCACCACGGTGGCCATGGCAAAGGCCGGCCATGCGATCATCTGAACGGAGATCCGGGAAAGATCGATGAAAAAACCGGAGTACACGGCCCAGCTGAACATCATCACGTTCATGGTCAAAAACGCGGTCACCGCCAGCCGAACGAACTCACCGGTTTTCTTTCCGGTCTCTTTTCCTAAGGGGGTCGCCTTGTATCCCAGATTTTCAACAATTTTAAAAATCTTTTCAGGAGATGTCCTGACCGGATCATACCGCACCCGGCCCCGGTCGGAGGAGAAGTTGCAGGACACCCGGTCAATGCCGTCCGTCTTTTGAAGGGCCTTTTCCACCACCCATGCACATGCCGGGCACCACATCCCGGAAATCGTAAAACCGAACGTCAGCAGATGGTCTGCATTCTTTCCGGCAAAGGCCTCCGGTTCAACTGCGCTGTCTGCTTCTTCTCCCGTCTCCGATGGCGGGACCCCTCCGGCCGGGTCCGGTATCACCCCGGCGGCCACGCATTCCTTGAAAAGTTCGGTTTCGGTAAAATCGACTGCATCATCTGCCAATCCCGACTCCATGAGCATGGCATACACCATCCTGCAGCCGCTGCAGCAGAAGAGATCGGATGAATCCTTTGACCGGTTTTTTCCGGAAATTTTTACAGGCAGGCCGCAGAGCCTGCACGGGACCGAGGTGTTCATCAATCCGTTTTTGCTTTTTGTTCGGCCCGCAGATATGCGATCACGGCCCGGCGGCTTTCAACGGACATGGTGGAGGCAAGGGCCGGGGATTTTTCCCCGCCGTAGCTGATCACGGCGAACAGCTCCCTGTCGGTGAGTTCAACCGCTTTCTTCCCGGTCAGGTTCGTGGGAAGCGGCTGAAAACTCTGGCCCACGGTGCCCTGGCCATCCAGATACCTGCCGTGGCAATGGGAGCAGAATGCCATGTACTCTGTTTTCCCTTTTTCCAGAATCTCTTTTGTCGGTTTGATCGGGCCGCCGGGCAGGGATTCGGAAAGACTCTCTTTTATCAGGCGCTCGCTTTGCCGGAAACCGACCACATTCCGGTCCATTTTCAGCAATGGTTCCTCATGGGGCCGCACCACCGGGGTATCCTCCATTCGGCCGACCTTGAGGTTGGCATCATACACCGTGATCACGGTATACACGCCGAGAAGTACGACAGCAGCCAAAACCGCCAGGAACACCGCCTGCTTCATTGTTCCGCCTTTCGGCCGTCAATGTGCTGGCCTTCCGGATGTTTCGGATACACGGCATACGGAGATTCCGAAGGGACATCTTTGACGGGCCGGTAATCCCAGGAAGGTTTGCCCTTGTCCGACACCACGAAAAAGGTAAACACGCCCACCGAAAGGATGATGCAGATCATGGCGGCAATCCACAGCCAGGTATGCACTACCGTATTTTTAATTTTGAGTCCTGTCATCATGTTACAGTATCACCTCCGAAAATCCGTAAAACAGGATATAAAACAGGGCCCAGACAATGATGCCGGCGATGATCAGGGCGATGATCAGGGGATACGGGCCCTCTCCCTTGCCGATGCCGTCGGCGAATTTCTGCGCGGTTTTGATCTCTTTTGTCTTTTCCGTCCGGCCGGACATGGGAATGAATCCCAGGCCCACGGCAAACACCACCATAAAAATCAGGGCGACAAGGACCAGGGCGGCCACGTGCTGAACGTGCAGAAGTTCAAAAAATCTCATTTATGGTTCCCCTTTCCTTTTACCTCTCTCTTTCCTGCCGGTCATCTTTGGTCCATGCCCGATCTATTGTACAAAAAGGGCATAGGCCACCATGGCAAAACTTGCCGCGATGGCGGCAAACGCCAGAAAAAGAATGCAGTAGATCTCGATCTTTCCTTTCCATGAAACCCCTTCCGGAACCTTTGTCCGATCGTTTTCCAGGGCCAGAAACCGGGCCCGCTGCTGGTCCGTGAACTGCCTGTTTTTGAGCGCCCATGCAAACACGAACACGGCGATCAAAACCCCGGTAATGATATATGTCAGAAAAAACGGATAATACATTT
>CAYFVA010000064.1:6605-11490 GCA_964346265.1 uncultured Desulfobacterales bacterium | reverse complement strand
AAGTCAATATCTTTTAAAAGAAAGTCAGCTTCCATGTCCGGAACCTTCTTCCCCTTCCAAGAATATTTTTTCCGGGGATACCAAAAGATGGGCGAAACGCGTTCCGTTTGTGGAGTGCGTCTTGTAGAAGGTCAGGGCTTTTTCAAGAATCTCGATTACCTGTTGTTCCGTGTAAAGGCCGTCAAGCTCCATGGCAAGTCTGGGGTGCCGGCCGAGCCTGCCGCCGAGCATGACCCGGTATCCCGTATCTTTTGTTGCGATGGTGCCGGAGGGACAGGCGTTGATGCACTGGCCGCACTGAACGCAGGAACCGGAATCAATGGCCACGTGACCGGTCTCTTCCTCCACGGTAATGCTGTGTTCCCGGCAGGTCTCCACGCACGAGAGGCACCCGGTACAGGCTTCATCGGTGATCATCGGAACGGCTGCCGCGATGACGCCCATATCCGTGATCTGGGGCCTGGAACAGGCATTGGGACAGTCGGCTACAGCCACCCGGAACTCGTGGTGAAATTTCAGGTCTCCTTTTACGGTCTTTCTTAAAAACGCTAAAAGATCCGCCTTTTGGAGCTTATTTTCCATTGTATCGAAGAGCGAAGCGGTATCCGTGATGCGGTTGGGGCAGCCCGAATTTCCGAAACAGGCAGTCAGGCCGTACCCCTTGATGTCTTTTTCCATGCCGCCTTTGGAGAGATACTGCTTTTTGAGATCAGTGACGTCATCCATATCCACCCGGGTGTTGCCCCTGTCTTTTGCAAACTGCTCCACCTTGCTTCTGATTCTCTTCCGGACAAAGAAAGGGGCTTTACTTACCGCATTTTCGGCCTCTTCCGACCAGATCATTTGATCCGCTCTCCCCTGGCGCTGATGACCGCTTCTTTGACTGGTATGTCCGCACCGGAACGTTTCATGGCCTTGTCAATGATGGCAGGCAATCCGGAGCAGCAGGGCACTTCCATGATTGCCACGGTTACCGACTTTACTCCTGCGTTCCGGAAAATCTCCGCGAACTTGTCGATGTAGCTTTCCGCGTCGTCAAATTTGGGGCATCCCACCATCAACGTTTTTCCTTCCAAAAAATCCGAATGAAAGTTTGCATAGGCAAACGGGACGCAGTCCGCCGCCACCAGGAGATCAGCTCCTTTGAGAAACGGGGCGTCCGCCGGAACCAGCCGGATCTGGACCGGCCAGTGGGAAAGCGCCGAGTGCTGCCGGGATTCCACGGTTGCAGGTTCATTCGCACACTGACATGCCGAACGCTGTGAAAAGGTTTCAAGCTTTGTGGACGGGCACCCGCAGGCCAGGGTTTTCTCTTGTTTGTTCTTGTCTTCCTGATTTTTCAGGGTTTCCAGGTGTTGTTCCACCGCTTCTTCATCAAACTCCTCCACTTCCCGTTCCACCAGTTTCAGCGCATCCTGCGGACATTCCCCGAGGCAGGCGCCGAGCCCGTCGCAGAACTTGTCGTCTATCACTTCGGCTTTTCCGTCAATGATCTTTATGGCCCCTTCTGCGCAGGCCGGAACACAGTTGCCGCATCCGTCGCAGCGTTCTTTATCGATTTCTATGATTTTTCGCATGGTTTTCATTTGATTTTTCTCCTGTGTGTAAAAATATATCTAAAGCAGTTTTCTTTCCGGATCCGGTTAAAAAGGACCGGTCGATCACTGCATGGATTTTTTCATTGTTCAGTTTGTCAAATGAGCCGTTTTCCTGAAAATTGACAATCAGGTCGGCATCATACAGGCATTTGAAGTTCAGGGTTTCATCCTCTCCTGGATGGTGATGGTGTCCAACAATGTCGCAGACTTCCTCGATCAGGTCTTCTCCTGCGCCCAGGTTCTCCAGGATTTGTTCTGCCACAGGCGGGCCCTCTTTTTCCTGGAGATCCGGTGCTGCAGACCCGTGTTTTTCTTCTGCATTTTTAATGCCGATGTCATGCAGATGGGCGGCGCACAGCACCACCGGCAGATCGGCCTGTTCCGCTTTGCCGATTTTCTCGGCATACCAGGCCACCTTGGAGGCATGGCCGATCCGTTTGAAATCACGGCCGAAATACCGTTTCATCTCGATGGCCACCCGGTCTTTGAGAAGGTCCCGCCGTTTTTCCATGAACTCTTCCGGCAGCGTGCCAAGGCACTGTTCCGCGTATTTGCAGTAGGCGGCGCACCCGAAATCCATTTTCGGGTTCACGATCTTCTTGTCGCAGTTTTTGCAGCGTCTTGTGGGGTCATCCTTGAAAAATTCGATCAGATGGCCGCATTCCGGGCATTCGATCTCAAAGATCGCATTTTCATTCCAGTATTTGGTATCCTGTCCGGGGCATTTCATGGAATACCTCCTTTTGTTGTTGAAATCCGGTCCCGGAAGCTGCGGGGTGTTCGGAATACAGCTGCCGGAACCGGTCTGCCGCAGGGATCAAGGATTACCGTCCCTGCATCATGGCCTCAATGTCCTTTTCCGGTTCGTCGATCGCCTTGATGTCGAAATTCTCCACCAGAACGTTCAGAACATTGGGGGAAACAAACGCAGGCACGGTGGGGCCGAGCCGGATACCCTTGAAGCCGAGGCTCAGAAGGGCAAGCAGAACTGCGACCGCCTTCTGCTCGTACCAGCCGATATCGAACGAGATCGGAAGGTCATTGATGTCGTCGAGCTCGAACACTTCCTTGAGTTTGAGCGCGATCACGGCAAGGGAATACGAGTCGTTGCACTGGCCCGCATCCAGCACTCTCGGGATTCCCCCGATGTCGCCCAGGTCCAGCTTGTTGTACCGGTACTTGGCGCATCCGGCCGTGAGGATGACCGTATCTTCGGGCAGTTTTTCCGCAACTTCCGTAAAGTAGGCCCGGTCCTTCTGGCGGCCGTCGCATCCGGCCATGACGATGAACCGCTTGATGGCGCCGGACTTGACCGCATCGACCACCTTGTCCGCAAGGGCCAGGACCTGGTCATGGGCGAACCCGCCCACGATTTTTCCGGTTTCGATTTCCTCGGGGGGATCACAGGTCTTGGCAAGTTCGATCAGTTTTGAAAAATCCTTGGCCCCGTCTTCGGTCCTGTCCTCGATATGCTGAATTTCCGGATAGGAAACCACGCCGGTGGTGAAGATCCGGTCCTTGTACGTGTTGCTCTTCTTGATGGGGATGATGCAGTTGGTGGTCATCAGGATCGGGCCGTTAAAGGTCTCGAAGTCCTTGTTCTGGTGCCACCAGGAACTGCCGTAGTTCCCCTTGAGGTGCGAATATTTCTTGAACGCAGGGTAGTAGTTCGCCGGCAGCATTTCTCCATGGGTATACACATCCACGCCGGTTCCTTGGGTCTGTTTCAAAAGCTCTTCCATGTCCTTGAGATCATGGCCGGAGATCAGGATACCCGGATTTGATCCGACGCCCAGGTTCACCTCGGTGATTTCCGGGTTGCCGTACGCTTTTGTGTTGGCTTCGTCCAGGGCGGCCATGGTGGTGACGGCCATGTTTCCGGCCTCCAGTACCTTGGCGGTCATCTCGTCAACGGTGAGGTCCCGGGTGGTGGAGGCCAGCGCATCCATGATGAATTCATAGATTTCATCCTTTTCCACGCCGAGGACGGCGGCATGGTCTGCATAGGCCGAGATTCCCTTGGTGCCGATAACAAGAAGCTCTCTCAATGATCTTACGTCTTCGTTTTCCGTGGAAAGTACGCCCACCGTATTCGCTTTTGCGAGCCACTCATCCGGATTGTCTGAAAACCAGGTGGCGGCTTCCGGCAGATCATCGCCGACTTTACCGGAAAGAGAGTCATACAGCTCTTTTTTGACATTCTGGGCCTGCCGGATCCAGTCGTACAGGTTTTCGTTGTTGAAGTTCGTGTTGGTGATGGTGGTGAAAAGGGCCTTGGCCACGAAAAGGCCGGTTTCCTTCTTGATCTCCACCCCGGCTTCTTTCCCTTTTTGGGCAAGGCAGCTGATTCCTTTCAGATTGAAGATCAGAAGGTCCTGTAAAATCGCGGTATCGTTCTCTTTTCCGCACACGCCTTTTACCGTGCATCCCTGGTTTTTTACCGTTTCCTGACATTGAAAACAAAACATGGTGAATCCTCCTTTGATTGTTGTTGTGGGTAAATTCCCTTTACTTTTGAATCCGAGTCTACTACAAGAAAAGGGGTGTATCCTTGATATGAATCAAGAAAACCGTGAGGATTTAAAAAAATGTAATTTTTTTTAAAGGATAAAACAAATCAGATTATCAATCAACCGGATTCCGCTTTTTGAAGGGCTTGACGAGGCTCATGCGGCAAAAATCGAATCCATTGCTCAAATCAGATCGTTTCATAAAGATGAATTGATTTTCAGTGAAGGCGATCCCGCCAACGGTTTCTACATAGTGGAAACCGGGAAAGTGAAAATTTTCAAGCTTTCATTCGAGGGAAAAGAACAGATCCTCCATATTTACGGGCCGGGGACCCCGTTCGGCGAGGTCCCGGTCTTCGAGGGCAGAAATTTTCCTGCATACGCCACTGCCATCCAGAAATCCCGCCTGATTTTTCTTGAAAGGGACCGGTTTGTACAGGTGTTGTCACAAACCCCGTCCCTTGCTATGAGCATGCTTGGGGCGCTTTCCGGAAAACTCAGAGAATTTACCGTGCAGATCGAGAATCTGAGTTTAAAAGAGGTGCCTGCAAGGCTTGCCTCGTATATCCTGACCCTGTCCGCAGAGCAGAAAAATGAGGAAAAAGTCAGACTCCCGTTGTCCAAGAATCAGCTTGCCAACCTGATCGGCACCACGCCCGAGACCCTTTCCAGGATGCTCAAAAAACTCTCAGACGAAGGATATATCTCGGTGCAGGCAAGAGATATCTCGATTCTTGATGCAGAGGGGCTTTCCGACTATTCCGAAGGGTAAATTCG
>CAYFVA010000064.1:0-6505 GCA_964346265.1 uncultured Desulfobacterales bacterium | reverse complement strand
TATTCCGAAGGGTAAATTCGTCTGAAAGGGAAGGATTTACTCCGGCTTTTGAAGGAGAATGTCCTCCCGCCTTTCCCGTAAAGGAAAATTGTGAGTTTGATCAAACAAATGGATTTATGATTGTGAGCTGGTCGGTAATTTGAAATTCGTTTTGCATATCTTCGGATATCAAATAATCCGCTTCCCCATCTATTGCTGCCGCCGCAACGACGCTGTCCCAATACGAAAAAGTGTACCGGCTTCTTATATCCGATGCTTTGAGAAGCATGTCCCTGGATAGTTCCAGAACCGTATATCTTTCGTAAAGGGAAAAGATCAGGGAGCTTATTCTTTTTTCGGTAAATCCAGCTTTTTTGATTAGGTTCACACTCATTTCATTGATGATTTGAGTGCTGATAATGACCTCATTATGAGAGATAATATCTTTGGCTTTCTTGCGTTTTTCTTCAGCTTCAGTCTGGATAAATGCATAAAGCCATATATTGGTATCAACGAAACAGCACGAGTGTGGATTAATGGGAATCGCGTTCATGGATATCCTCACGGGAGAGGGGGGTGAAGGAGTCTATTTTTACGGGATTTTCCATTAATTCATCAACTATATCATTCTTTTTTGCTGGAAGGTCACTTAAAATAATGACTTTTACGGAGTTCCCCAGTTTTCGGCTGTATTTGCGCGGAATTTGAATCATACCGTTTTTGATGGTTGTTTTGAATTCTATGGCTTCCATGGTGCCTGTATCCTTTTCAGTAAATTTTACGAATACATATTATAGCACAAATTCCATTTTGCTCAAATACCTGAAAATACTACTCCGACTTTTGAAGGGGAATGTCCCATTTTTTCATGTATTTCCAGACCGCGGTCCGGCTTTTGCCGATTCTTCTGGCCGCTTCCGCCTTGTTCCAGCCGCATTCGTCCAGAATGGTCAAAAGATCCTTGCGGGTCAGTTTCGCCCGGGATTCAAAAGAAGCAGGCATGCCCGGTTCGAGCCGATCCCCAGCCGGATCGGCCCGGGCGATTTCAGGCGGCAGGTCCGCAAGTTCGATGGTTTCGGACCGGCAGATGACGAATGCGTGCTCCACTGCATTTTCCAGTTCCCTGACATTCCCCGGCCAGTGGTACGCCATCAGCCGTTTCATGGCGGCCGGGTCTGTGTGCTTTATATCGCGGTTTTCCCTCCGGTTCCCCTTGTCGATGAAATGGCGCACCAGAAGGGGAATGTCCTCCCGCCTTTCCCGTAAAGGGGGAACCGTGATGGGAAAGACTTTCAGCCGGTAAAACAGATCTTCTCTGAATCGTCCCTCTTTGACAAGTTCGTACAGGTTCTGGTGGGTGGCGGCAATCACCCGGATGTTGATTTTTCGTCTCCTCGAGTCGCCGACCCGTTCGATCTCCCTTTCCTGCAGCACGCGAAGGAGCTTGACCTGCATGTACGCAGAAAGCTCTCCGATTTCATCGAGAAATACCGTTCCTTTGTCCGCTTCCTCGAATCGACCGATCCGGTCTTTATGGGCGCCGGTAAACGCACCCTTGACATGCCCGAACAATTCGCTCTCGAGCAGTGTTTCTGAAAGGGCGCTGCAGTTGACCGTAACCATTGGGTATTCGGCCTGGGCACTGTTGTAATGGATGGCACCGGCCACAAGTTCCTTGCCCGTACCGCTTTCTCCCTGGACAAGGACGGTGGCCCGGGAGTCGGATGCCGCATTTATGGCTTCGAACACCGCTTTTATGGAACCGCTTTTGCCGATGAGGTTGCCGAGCCTGTGGCGTTCGCCCAGCCGTCTTTCAGCCTCTTCCACACGCTTTTTGATCCGGTTCAGTTCGGAAAGATCAGTGATGGTCTCCACGATACCGAGGACCGAACCGTCTTCATCCGTTACAAGTCTTGCGTTTTTGATCACCGGCACATTTTCGCCGTTTTTGTGCTTGATGTGGCATTCCTTGGATTCGGATGCACCGTGGCGTAAGACCCCGCATTCGTTGATATCCGAGGGGCAGCTTTGACCGAAACACCTGCTGCATTCGATCAGGCCGCAGGTGTTTCCCACGGCCTCTTTTGCACTGTATCCGCTGATTCGTTCCATGGACCGGTTCCAGGAGGTAATCCTGCCGGTTTTGTCCAGGGTGAACAAGCCGTCTGCCATGGTATCGAGGATCTGGTGTAAAAAAGTCCCGCTCAAAAGCGTGCCGGTTTCCATTGTTAGAGCCCCAGTATCTTCAGCCCTTCTTCCAGTTCGAAATACGGCTTGATTTCGTACTTGTACCCGGGCACGCCGAAATATACGGAAAGACTTTCCGCAATCGCTTCGAGCCCTTCGGCCATCCGGCTTTTGTCCAGTTCATAATAGGTGATCGAATGCATGCCTCCTGATTCGGTGGAGGAGATGTACGGTCCTTTTTTGGTGATAAAATCCGGCAGGGGTGCGGCTTTCAAATATCTGTTGGCAATTTCTCTTGTACTTTCCGGCGGGTAGGTAACATTGGATATGATGATCATGGCGCAATCCTCTCAAAATAAGTTCACATTTTCCATGATAATGACCATACCCGCCGGCTTGTGTCAAATGTTTTTCAACAACCCGTATGCATCATCCGGAGAGTTGCAGCGATTATTTCTTTTTCCGGTCCTTTTCGATGGTATTCGGTTTTTTGTCCGTCAACTGACAGGCATCTTTCAGTCAGGTGGACACCCCCATTTTCGGAAGAATGTAAATCTGCATCAACAGGTAGATTCCCACGATCAGACCGATGATCAAAAGTTCTTTCATATGGTTGCCTCCTTCTCTGCCGGATTGCGGCAAAAGTGTTACCCTTTTGTTTACACCGCCTGCAAGAAAGCGGGGGAGTCAATTCGTATTGAACTCCCCCTCAAGGCGGTGGGTGGTTGATCGGATCAGGAGGTAAATCGCCTAATCCTTACCCATAAAATAAAGCATTTTTCGTGCCGGTCAAACCAGAAAAAAGTCAGTCGTTAATAAATATACCGTTCACAAATCTTCCGGTAATGATAGCCGTATATGGAAAGCGTTATGGCTGTCGGCAGTAGCCTGGGTCTGTGTATCAGGGTCCAGAGGATCAAATACCAGTACTGGAAACGTTCCTTTCCCAGGATGCCGAGTCGTATTGCCGCCCTGAAAAATGAAAGGAACCGCTGAATGTCTATGGGAGCGATAACCTCAGGCGCTTTTAGTTCACGAAGCTGAGTTCTTACACGCTTGTAATAATTTTTCGGCTGGTAGATCTGTTTCATGATGGATCGATATCCGTCAAAAAGCGCGTCCCTGCCCATCCGGGGAATTATATTGGTGGCACCGTCCACGTTGTTTCCTGAGAAAGGTTCTGAAATACGGCTTTCCCGGTGAAGCCGATCAAACAGCCGGGTGCCGGGAATCGCCTGGAGCATGCCAACCATTGCCGTGACAATGCCGCTGTTCTGGATGAAATCAATCTGCCTTTGGAAAATGGAAGGTTTGTCACTGTCAAACCCCACAATAAACCCGCCCATGACCTGAAGGCCTGAACGGTGGATAGCAGCCACGCTTTCAAGAAGATCCCGGTTTTTGTTCTGGTTTTTATGGCATTCGGTCAGGCTTGCCTCATCCGGGGACTCAATCCCGATGAATACGGATTCAAATCCAGCCCGGACCATCATGTCCAGAAGTGCGGGGTCATCTGCCAGATTGATGGAAGATTCGGTAAAAAACATACAGCCTTTTTTGCCTTTGCGCCATTCAATCAGTGCCGGAAGAAGGTGCTTTCTTAAAAACCCTTTGTTGCCGATAAAATTGTCATCCACAAAAAATATACTTCCGCGCCAGCCTGAGGCGTAAATACAATCGAGTTCCGTGATAACCTGCTCAGGCGTTTTCAGCCTGGGAGTGTGGCCGAACATGGCGGTGACATTGCAGAAATCACAATTAAACGGACATCCCCGGGAAAACTGAACGCTCATGGAGGCATATTTCTTGATGTTTAAAAGCTCCCATAACGGTACCGGGGTGTCGCCGGGGTGACAGAAACCGTGAGACCGGTATATTTTCCCGGCCCCGCCGTTTTCCAGGTCCGACAAAAATTCCGGCAGGGTCAGCTCAGCTTCATCCAGCACCAGGTGGTCCACGTTTTTGAATGTATCCGGTTCCGATGTAAAAAGCGGTCCTCCGGCTACAACAGTGGCTCCCAGGGCGCGGCATCGGTCAATGATCCGCTCTGCTGATTTGCGTTGCACCGCCATACCGCTGATAAACACCATGTCCGCCCAAAGGATGTCTTTGTCCGTCAGCCGGTCCACGTTTGTATCCACCAGGCGTTTGCCCCATTGTTCCGGCAGCAGGGCTGCCACCGTCAGCAGTCCCAGTGGCGGAAAAGCAGCTTTTTTCCCGATAAAACTCAAGGCATAGGTGAATGACCAGAAGGTATCCGGAAATTCGGGATAGATCAGCAATACATTCTTCATGGGTATCTCCTTTTTGATAATGAATTGCAGAACCGGTTATGTGTTAAGGAAGTGTTAACTTTACGTAAACTTTTTACCCAGAATAAAAGAAAAGTGCGGTTCCGTCCAGAAAAATTTTTTCCGGATTGTCCAAGAAACAGGCTTTGAAACCGGTCTGTGGAAAGAGCAATTCAGATTTTTCAAACACGGTGGCACAAGCTTTGCTTTTTCTTGTTACCGAATGCAAAAAAACAGGAAAACAAAACAGACAGAAGGAAAAGAGGTAAGTCCCATGACTGGAAAAAAAGAAGAACGTATGAAACGAAAAATCATGATGACATGTATAACCGCGGTTCTTGCAATCGCTCAACCGATTTCCACCATTGCGTCTGTTTTTTCCGGGAAATATTGACAATTCAGTTGTCCGGCTGCTACCTATAAGAGCATGAAAAACCTGAAGAGCATAAAAAGCATGAATGTAGCGCTTTTAACGGATTTCGGGTGGGAAGATATCTATCCGGGGGTTATGAAAGGGGTGATTGCCTCGGTGACACCGGGAGTGAATATCATCGATCTGACCCATTCGGTTCTGCCTCAGAATGTCATCCAGGGTGCGTTTCTCTTGTACGGCTCATACCGGTATTTTCCGGCGGGAACCGTATTCTGCGCGGTGGTGGACCCGGGGGTGGGCTCATCCCGCAAAGCCCTTGCCGTCCGGACAACGGACTATTGTTTCGTGGGACCGGACAACGGGATTCTGGCGCCGGCCGCCTTTGACAATGGTGTCCGGCAGATCGTCGAACTTACGGACGGTGGTTTTTTCCTTGATACCGTCTCTTCCACTTTTCACGGAAGGGATGTTTTCGCTCCCGCAGCCGCCCACATCGCCAAAGGAACCGATCCCGCAAATATGGGAGATGCAGGGGAAAAGATGGTGCGGCTTGATTTCGGCCGGTTCGATCCGACGAAATCGGATCATGACGTCAGGGTGCTGCATGTGGATACCTTCGGCAATATCATTGTGGACATCCGGGAGCAAGATTTTCATAAGGCGGGCAAGCCGCCTGTGAAAGTGAACAGTAGCGTGATTTCGAGTTACGTTTCCCATTATGCGGAAGCTGAACCTGATACTCCTGTTTTTTTACCCTCAAGCAGCGGCTTTGTGGAAATCGCCCTGAAGAACGCAAGCGCAGCCGGAAAGATGAAACTGGTACCTGGCGATATTGTATCACTCTCCTTTTTGGAAAAGGGATCTGCCGAAATTCCGACGGCCGAAACCTTGTGAACCGACTTTTGAGAAAAAGGGAAAGAAAAAGAGGCGGCCGGGCAAGGGGGCGGGTAATCAGTGGGCTCGTTCCCGGATCAGGCGGGTGACTTCCACGGGTTCTCGCTGCCGGCTTGTGATGAAATACCGGCTGTTTTTTTTAAAGAGAAAGACTGCGTCCAGATAGCCTACAGGCCCGCTTTCTTCATGGGGAAGGCCCATGATGTATTCTCTCACCGGAAAGATATTCCAGTCGTGGGTGATACAGAAACTGAGAAAGGGCCGGCTGTTCTCTTGAGCGTCAAGGAGCTCCTTTAAAAAAGAAGTAATGCGGAGTGCCGCCTGTTGCGGGTCTTCCATGACGGTCTCCGGGATTTCCCTGTTGAACCAGGCCCGCAGAAAAAGATCCGGGGTCATCTCTTCCACCATTTGAATGGCTTTTTCGATATGACGTATGTAAAACGGGGACAGATCCGGTGAGATGACAGGATGGGATATGAACCGTCCGCTTTGCCGGGAAAACCCCTTGTCAACCAGGTAGGCGGTTTCAATACAGCGGCCGAAATGGCTGGAAAAAATGGCAGGTTCGGCATCGGCGGACAGGTGGGCTCCGAGATTCGCAGCCGCTGTCTTGCCGTTTTCCGTAAGTCCCATAAAGGGTTCCATGGCTGCGTTCTCATGGAAATTTCTCTCTGAATGACGCATGAGAACACAGATACCGTCGATTGAACCGGCACTGATATTTTTCAGCATCTCAAGGGTCTGTCCGCTGTTGATCTCGTATTTGGGGGGCATTCACATA
>CAYFVA010000063.1:2803-11636 GCA_964346265.1 uncultured Desulfobacterales bacterium | reverse complement strand
GCTTTCACAGGCCTCCATGACTTTTTCAAGAAGGGCTGTCACGTCAAGGAGGATGATCAGCTCGTCTCCCTGTTTGATAACCCCTTCGATCAATGCTTCCTCCACTTCATCAAGATGCGAAGGAGCAGGAAAAATTTCCGAATCCTCTATGGAAACGACGTCATCCATCCGATCGATCAGAAAGCCCACCATATCATCTCCTATGGAAACCTCTTTCAACAGGCCTTCTGATTTGTACTTTTCAATTTCTTTGTCCGTCTTCATCACAAGAAGACGGTTTGACTCTATGTCTTCGGTGGCGGGCCTGGAAAGGCACACATTCAGGTCGATGACCGTCACCACCCTTCCTCTCAGGTTCATAAGTCCGTTAAGATGCGGGGGCGAATCCGGGACCGGTGTCACGGACATGTGGCGGTATACTTCCCTGATAAGGAGTATATCGATGCCGATCCGGGTATTGCCCAGCATAAACGTGGTGATCTGTCGATGCATTATACCTTCTCCTTTTCACGGGTTAACATGTCCGCGAGTTTTTCCAGCAGGCGCTCCTTGTTCAGCTTGGCCTCCCACCGGTCAAACCCCTCCTGTCTGCTCCTCTTTTCCGATTCCGCATCCTCTGCAAGGGAGGTTACAGCCATGACCGGAAGCTCTTTCAGGCCGGGATCGGACCTTATGGCGCGGATGGTCTCCCAGCCGTCCATTTCCGGCATGACAATATCCAGGATCACCCCGTCAACGATTTCACTGCCGAGAATATCAAGGGCCTGTTTGCCGTTTTCCGCCTCCAGGACCTCGTACCCTGCGGAGGTAAGGTAATCTTTTTCAATCATCCGGAAAAACGGGGTGTCCTCCACAATCAGGACTTGTTTTTTTGAAGAGGCATCCTCTTTGGCAGTGTTTGCATCTTGATACCATTCAGGGGCGGCAAGCTCGAAAAGACGGTACATGTCCGGCAAAAGCGTGATCCTGCCCTCGAGTATGGCGGATCCGAAAAGCCCGGGGGATGTGATGGAATGGGTGTCGATCTCCACCGCCGTCTGCACGGTCTCCTTGACCAACCCGATGACGATGCCCATGGGATATTTCATCAGTTTCGGAACAATGACACCCAGGGTATCCTCCCGGGATCTGTCCGGCTTTTCCACCGGCAGATAGTCCTCCAGGAAAACCAGCCTGAGCTTGTCCCCCTGGTACTGCAGATAGTGCTGATCCTTTACTTTTTCAATGTCGGAATGTTTTACTTTTTCAATGCGGGTGATCAGTTCCAGGGGAAGGGCGAACTGCTCGGATGTAAGGTTGTCGAACAAAAGAAGCGTCTGCATGTCTTTTTCATCGGACCGGGTTTCGGTTACTTTTTGCCTGTCCTGTATTTTCGTTTCCACTTGGTGAAGCCGGGCCTTTTCATAAACGCCTGCCACGTCAAGAATCATGGAAATGGAACCGTTGCCCATGATGCTCGCGCCGCTGAAGCATTTCTGTTTGCTGAGATACCGCGGCAGGGGTTTGACCACGATTTCTTCGATATTTTCAACCGAATCCACAACAAGTCCGAACCGGAACGAACCGTGTTTGATCACCAGAATCCGCAGAGGGTCGGTCCGGTCTTCAAAATCCTCTGCGTTTTCCGCATCCCGGTCGAGTCCCAGAACTTTTTTCAGCGAGATCAGCGGCAGAAGAATGTCCCTCAACCTCAGAACATGGGAATTCTGGACCACATTGATCTTTTTTTTCATTTCATCCGGCTTGATGCGGACAAGCTCGTCGATATTGGCCTCGGGAAGGATGAAGCGCCGGCCGGCACTAAAGATCACAAGGCCGGATACGATGGCAAGGGTCAGCGGCAGCACCAGGCTTATTGTGGTGCCCCGGTGAAGCTCGGTATCAATGTCCACAGTACCGCCAAGCTCATTGATATTGGTCATGACCACATCCATGCCCACACCCCGTCCGCTCACATCAGAGACCTCTTTGGCGGTTGAGAATCCGGGTTTGAAGATCAGTTTAGAAAGCTCTTTGTCCCCCATCTCCTTTAGCTGGTCTTTGGTAATCACTCCTTTTTCCACGGCTTTTTCACCCATTGCGGGACCGTCAATGCCTCCCCCGTCATCTGCAATGTCGATGTACACATGGCCTGCCTGGTGGTAGGCTTTCAGTTCAAGGGTTCCCTGCCTGGGTTTTCCCAGTTTTTCCCGCTCTTCGGCGGATTCGATGCCGTGGTCCACGCTGTTCCGGATCAGGTGAGTGAGGGGATCGGAAAGCGATTCGATGATGGATTTGTCAAGTTCCACATCCTCCCCGTACGTGACGAGTTTGATCTCTTTGTTCATCTTTTTGGACAGATCCCTCACCACCCGCTGGAATTTGCCGAATATCGTGGAGACCGGCTGCATCCGCATCTGCATGATCTTTTCCTGCATTTCGGTTGTGATGCGGCTGATATGAGTTGTGACCGCATTCAGCCCGGGGGCGTCTTTGACAAGGGGCACGGAGATCTGGTTGAGCTGGTTTCTGCCGAGGACCATTTCACCGGCAAGGTTGACAAGGTCGTTCAGCAAATTGATGCCCACCCGGACTTTCTCTTCCGCATGCACGGTCTGGGAAGGTTTCGGTTCCGGGTTGCCGTTCTGCGCTCCCCCGCCGTCGTCCTTTCTGGAAACGCCTGACGGTTGTGAATTTTTCTGCGGGGATTTCTTTGCCGCGGCCGGTTCCGCAGATGCTTTTTTGCTGCTTTCGGGGGCGGAAACGGATTCTCCGCCGGCCGCCGGCGATGTTTGGCCTTCCCGGCCGGGATTCGATGTTTCTTTCTTTTCGGCAAGTTTCCTTGAAACGAGATCCTGTACGCTCTCCCCTTCCTTCTTGAGTTCGGGATCTTCGGTGTCGATAACCGAGATCCTGTCTTCAGGAATCTCGAGGGCCGCCGGCAGAAGGTCCTGCTCCAGGATGGTTGCAAAGGCGAAGACAAAGGTGATCTCGTTTTCCAGGCAGTCCTCCATTCCCTGAATGTTGTCGATATCCAGCCTGGATTCAATAAGCTCGCCTGTGGAGGTGATACTCTTGATCAAATCCAGCGGGGTTTTCCCCTTGTCGGTTAGATCCGTTTTCAAATGAATGGAAATGGTGTACAGAAACTGCCCCTTTTCCACAAATCTGGAAAGCTCGCTCTCCTGGATGTCAAATTCTCTGGACTGCCTGCCGGGGACGGGTTTCTCCTTCACTGTTACGACATTTTCCGGTTCCTCCCCGTCGTTCATCAGGGCGGAAAGCCGGTCCAGATCCTCTTGCACATCAAACTGTTCACTTGATACCACATCGTCGAACATGGCCCTCAAGGTATCCAGCCCTGAAAAAAGCGCATCCGTGAATTCCGAAGTTGCCTTTATTTTTCCGTCACGCAGGCGGGAGAGAAGATTTTCCATCAGATGGGCAAGGTTCCCGATTTTGTTGAATCCAAAGAAGCCGGCTGCTCCCTTTACGCTGTGAACCGCCCGGAAAATGCTGTTTATCATATCAGAGTCAACGTTTTCCGGATCTTCTTCCAGCCGGAGCAAGTCGGGCTCGATGGCTTCGAGATGTTCGACGGATTCTTCCACAAAGACGCCTATAAGTTCATCCTGGTCCGTCATTTTGCCTGATCCTCCCTGTTGATGTTGAAAAGATCGGGAAACCGGAAAAAGTTAGCCACTTTCAGGAATTTTTCCCCTGCTCCCGTGATTTCAAATGTTTTGGATTCCGAATGAACCTGGCGGTAAATGCCGATGACAAGGTTCACGCCCAAAGAATCCATGTTTTCAATGTGATCCGCTTGTAATACCACCCTTGAAACGCCGGGATTCTCCCTGAGGGTGCGTGAAAACCGATCCCGCAATTCTTCGATACTGCTTGCCACAAGATCGGTTTCCGGAACCAGATAAAGGGTGTCTTTATCTTTATCACCCGGATCTTTGTATTTTTTTATGTGCCCGGTCATATCAACAGTATTCACGCGCTCCTGGGGGATATCAAGTTTGCTGCCGATCCGGTCCGCGCTCACGTCGGCGGCAAAGAGGGTGACAAAGGAGATTTCGTTTTCCAGGCAGTCGGAAAGGCCCTGGATGCACTCAATGTCCATGGTGGAGTCAATCAGTTCCCCTATGCTGTTGATGGAATTGATCATATCAAACGGGGTTTTTCCTTTTTCCGTCAAATCCTGTTTTAAAAACAGGGTAAGCGTGTATAACGATTGATCGCTTGTAACGAAACGGATCAGGTCCTGTTCATACATTTCAAAGGTTCTCTCCGTTCCGTCCTTCCGGGCGGTCTCGCGCACCGTGACCGTTTTGCCGGATTCCTTTGCCGGTGCTGCATATTCTTCAAGCAGGGTCATCACCGGCTGCGTATCATATTCTTCGCTTTTACCGATATCATCCAGCATCTCCTTTAATGCGGAAGTGCCCTTGAGCAATGCGTTGACAAGACCTCCGTCCGCTTTGATGTGATTTTCGAAAAGCTCTGAAACAAGGGTTTCCATTTGCCGGGCAAGCTCTCCTAATTTACGGAAACCGTAAAAAAAGCAGCCTCCCTTGACACTTCGAAGGTTTCTTGCAATTACGCGCAATTCGTCATAATCAATTTTATGGTTATTTTCCCGTATGGAAAGAAAACCTGCTTCAATCGATTCGAGGTGTACCTGGGATTCTCTGACACAAATGCGTACCAATTCATCCTGGTCCATCATTTTTTTTACTCCTCCCTGCCTGATATGGTGAAAATTTTGGGAAGCTGGAAAAAGCCTGCAAGTTTTAGAAAGGCTTCTCCTGCTTGTTCAATTTTGAATATTCTCGATTCCGAACTCACCTGGCGAAAGATTCCGATGAGTAAATTGACACCAAGGGAATCCACTGTTTCCACATGAGAGGCATTTAAAACAACTGTTACGGCAGCTGGATTTTTGTTGAGCCCGTTTACGAATTCCTCCCGCAGTTTTTCGATTTTATCCGCGGTCAGGTTGGTTTTGGGAGTAAAGTAAAGTGTGTCTCCCTGTTTTTGTATCTCCATCATTCTTCCTTTCGATCGGGTTTTGCTTTAAAGATCATTGTTACCGCCCCTTTTTCAACAAGAATCTGTTGAGCTGCGGAATGCGCGAAACTCAACCCGCGCTTGCCGACCTGTTTCAGGGTCAGATCCTCAGGGTGTAACAGATTTTCATGTAAGTCAAACCCCTTGCCTTCATCTGTGATCGTAATTTTCAGTTCATCCTCCTTCACATAGAGCCCGGCTTCAAAACGGGCGGAAGGATTGCGGTCGTTGCCGTGTTCCACTGCATTGAGCAGTGCTTCCCTTGCGGAAAGAAGTATGAAATCCTTGTCGATTCCTTCGGGCGGATCGCTTTGGGCAAGTTTGGCTTCCATCCATTGGCACGCCCTGTCAACCTCTTCATAGGTGGAGGCATAGGAGGATATGAACTCCCCTTTGCCGAGTGCAGGAGAGTTGTTATGCATGCAGACAAGGATCATGTCGTCTGCGGGCCGGTTTTCTTCCAGCATGGTATCCATAAGCTGCCTGCAGAGCCCTGTCGTGCCGGAACCTTTGAAAATCTGCGGTCTCTTTTCTATTGCCCGCACAAGTTCGGACGGATCAATACCATCAGAGAACAGAAACAGGTATTCATCCGGTTGGAGTGTGCCCCGGCCGGAAACAAAAAGATCGTGATCTTCAAGTGCGCCCAGCACCATGCCGCCACCGGCAAGATTGTCAAACCGGACGTCACTTTCCGGAGAAACGCGTACGATCAGGCCGCCCGGGTTGCCTGCACAGGAAAAACTGAATTTCCCGGACCACCGGTCCCACAAAAGCGCTGTTGCACAGATATGGGATTTGTCGTTTCCCACCTTTAAAAGCTCTTTGTCCATTGTTTTCAAAAGCTCTGCCGGATCCTTGTGCAATTCCCAGACAGACATGAGAAGACCGGTAAAGATGGCACTGGTATAGGAACTCATGACACTGTGGCCTGCGACATCGGCAATAATAATACCGCATTCCCCGTCTGTGCCGAATCTGCGGCACTGCATCAAATCTCCGCCCGCCTCATGCAGGGACTGGTAGGCCACATCCAGTAACGGGCACATATTCATGCATCCCGGGTGAATCAGTCTCTTTTGCGCCTCCCGGACCTGTTCGGCGGCACTGGCCTCGGATGTACGGGACCCTTTTTCCACGGACTGGGAAAGGGCGGACCGGATCATCCCTACAGCCGTGGTTTCAAACTGGTCTTTGGGGATCATCCCGTCCACTTTCTGCTGGACCGCATACTGAAAAGTGGATGCATCATAGGATTCCGTGTACAAAAACACCAGAATGCCGGGAAATTTTCTTTTCAAAATGGTGAGAAGCCCGAGCCCGTCAATGCCGGTGGTGAAAATGTTGCTGACCACGATGTGGACGCTCTTATCTGATTGCTCGATAAAATCCACGGCATCCGCACCGTTGGGAAACGCTTTTACTTCAAATCCCGCCCGGACCAGAAAATCCGATTCCTTTTCCCTTTGTTCCCAATCCTCTTCAACCAACACGAGAAAAAGGTTCTCGAACCCGAAGGAGGATTCCGTATAAGATTCTTCCGTTGCCGCGGTTACTCTGTTGTTCTCTTTTTGAGGGCCTGCGGCGGTATATTTCAAAAGAAGGGACTTGAGCTCGCCGATATCGAGAGGCTTGGACAAAAACTCGTCGCACCCGGCCCGTATACTTTCCTGCCGGTCCTGTTTCATGGTAAGGGCTGTAACTGCGATAACGGTCACGTCCATCCCCATCTCCCTGATTTTCCGGGTGGTTTCAAATCCGTCCATGCCGGGCATCAGAAGATCCATCATCACCAGTGCAAAATCGGTTTTCCGGAGCATTTCCAGTGCCTGGTAGCCGTTTTGAGCTTCCTGAACGGCAAAACCTTCAGCCTCTGCAACTCCTGATATCAGTTCCCGGTTATAGGGATTGTCATCCACAATCAAAACACGGGGGGCATCGGAATTCAACATGAAAAAATCTCCCGTACATTCAAAAGGATCATTTCAGGTCTTGCTCCCTGTCTCTTTCACTGAGTTCATACTCCTCCCCGGGGATTTCCCCGTCATCGGTACATTCATTTTTGATTTTTATGAAGGCATCAATGTTTTCAAAAAACAGATCTGAAAGATCCGGGTCAAAATGACTGCCCCGGGATTGGCTGATGATCTCGAGAGATTTTTCAATTGGATACGGGTCTTTATACGGCCTTCTCGAAGTCAGAGCGTCAAATACGTCAGCCAGGCTCGCTATCCTGCCGCAAAAGGGGATGTTCTCCTTTTGAAGACCTTTGGGATAGCCTGAGCCGTCCCATTTTTCATGATGGGTGAGGGCGATATCCCGGGCAAGGACCATCAGGTCATCATCATGGCCGTCCAGAAGTTTTCCTCCGATGAGGGTATGCCCGGTCATGGTCTTCCATTCTTCGGCCGTGAGTTTGCCGGGTTTGAGAAGCACGGAATCCGGAATCCCTATTTTTCCCACATCATGCATCGGACTTGCCTCGAGCAGCAAATCGGTCTCTTTTTCGTTCATACCGGACAATTGCCCTAAAAGCCCGCACATACGGCTCATTCTGATAATATGTGCGCCTGTTTCCGTGTCCCGGTACTCTGCGGCCTGTCCCAGTCTGTGAATAATTTCAAGCTTTGTTTTTTCAAGCTGCCGGGTCCGAAGCTTGACCTTCTCTTCCAGAATAATGTTCTGGCTCCGGGTCTGGTTGTGAAGAAGACGGATCCTGAGCATGTTGCGTATTCTTGTCTTCACTTCCAGGCTGTCAAAAGGTTTTGACAGAAAATCCTGGGCACCCCATGCCAGGGCTTTTTTTCTGGTTTCTTTATCCTGATAGGCCGTTACCACCATTACGGGTATATAAGAGTCTTTTTCGATTTCCTGCAAAAGCTCCATGATCTGGAAACCGTCCAGGTGCGGCATGCTGATATCGAGTAACACCAGGTGGGGTTCGAATGCTTCATACATCTGCACGGTCTCCCTCGAATCAGAGAGGGTCATCACCGAGGTGTACCCTGCGCTTTCCACAATTGCCTCCAGAAGATCGAGGTTGGCCTGGACATCATCTACGATCAGAATCCTGGCACTTGATATATCCTGTTCCGATATCATATCCCTCCCGGATTTTTCGTGTTCACCATTTTATCCAGAACAGCGGCAACGTCCCTGAACCCGTAGTCAGCTTGTGCAAGATACCGGGGATGTAAAGAAAGCCCCTTTGACACGAGTGTTTTCTCCGTATCCGGAAGAATTAAAATAAACCTGGAAGTAAAAAAGCGTCTCTTGTTTGCGATCAGGAAATCAAGCTCGTCTTCAAAAGAGATCAGAAATACGATCACCACATCGGATGCTTTCCATTTGACCGTCTCAAAGAGCGTATCAAAATCAAAGCTCATGCGGTACTCCAGGTTGGGAATTTGAGAGATTTCTTTCAAAAGGAGGTCCTTTTGCCTGTTATCACGATTTGAAAAAACGATAATTTCCATTTTTTAGCCTGATAAAATATCGGTTCACTGTGTTTCACCTGGAAAAACGATTACAGGTTGCAAATTTTCAAAAAGATGTTGTTTCTCATATCAGAATGAGTAGCAAGAAAGATGCCGGGAAAGCAAAAAACAAATATATCCATAAATTTCAGAAGGATGGAGAGATTCTCGTGTGCAGAAAAAACCGATGGGCGGTGGAAATTCTTATGAAATCATAAGAATTTCCCGGTATGATCATAATGGATGAATTACCCGGACCTGGATATTTCGTGTTTTTTCAGAAGGGCGTAAAGATGGCTTTT
>CAYFVA010000063.1:0-2703 GCA_964346265.1 uncultured Desulfobacterales bacterium | reverse complement strand
TTACCCGGACCTGGATATTTCGTGTTTTTTCAGAAGGGCGTAAAGATGGCTTTTGCTCAGGTCGGCAAGCTCGGCTGCTCTGTCAAGATTGTCATCTGCTGATTGAAGAAGTTTCAAAAGATACAGTTTTTCGGTTTCATTCATCATATGGTTCTTCACCTGGCTCAGAGGTTTTATGGGGTGTAAATAGGTTTCAGGCAGGTGTATTGAAAAAGAGGGGTTTGCCGGCATTTTTTCAAAATCCGGGTCCTGCGGCCTGTTCCGTTTTTTTTCCATGGAGGACTTGAGGTAGGGCATTCTCACCCGGGCCGGAAGATAGTTGGGATATAAAATCGGAGAATCGTACCCCGCCAGAATCGATTTTTCAAGACTGTTGATCAGCTCCCTGGTGTTTCCCGGCCAGTCATACATCTTGAGGGTTTCAAGAAATTCAGGCACAAACCCTTTATTTTCAATGCCGTGGTGCTCACAAAGCCGGTAAATATAATGAAGGGTCAGATCCTTTATATCAGCTCTGCATTCCTGTAAACCGGGCAGGTCGATATGGATGGTACTGAGCCGGAAATACAGGTCCTTGCGGAAAAGATCCTGTTCGACCATCTTTGAAAGGTCCCTGTTTGTTGCAGACAGCAGTCTGAAATCACTGTGAATTTCTTTTGTGCTGCCCACGGGCTTGAATTTTCTTTCCTGGAGCACCCGTAAAAATTTTTTCTGGACGGACAAGGGAAGCTCCCCCACCTCGTCGAGAAACAGGGTTCCGCCGTCCGCATTTTCCACAAGCCCTTCTCTGCCGGCATCAGCGCCTGTGAAAGCCCCTTTTACATGACCGAAAAGAACCGCTTCCACAAGCTGTTCCGGAAGAGATGCGCAGTCTACCACCACAAAACGGTTCCGGCTGCGCCGGCTGTTTTCATGGATCACATTGGCAAACAACTCCTTGCCCGTACCGGTGCTGCCTGTGATCAGAACGTTGACATCGCTTTTTGCGCACTGTCCTGCCGTGGCAAGGCATGATACAAGGGCCGGGCTTTGTCCGACAATGTCCGACCGGTCCAGAATATTTTCAGGGGAAGACAATGCCTTTCTGGAGGACCTGAATTCCAGGGATCTTTCCACACTGAGCCTGATTTCGTTTTTGGAAAAGGGTTTTACGATATAATCCCAGGCATTGTTTTCAAGGGCCATTTTTGCGCCCTTGGTACTGGCCTCGGCCGTGATAATAATCACTTCCGGTTCCGATGTGGCGGTCCTGATGGACGAAAGGGATTCAAGACCGTCTCCGTCCGGCAGGACCACATCCAGAAACACCAGATCAAAACTTCCGGATAAGACGGTTTCAACTCCCCTGGCAAGGGTTTCGGCAGCGGTTGCCTGATGGCCCATGTCTTTGATGTACTTTATCAGAAGGTCGCTTATTACGGTGTCGTCATCGATGATGAATACATTGGCCATCTGCTTTTCCTCATACGGTAGTATTCTTTTATGCCGGCATTGTTACAGTGACGATGGTGCCTTGTTTTTCGGAT
The DNA here is from genome assembly GCA_964346265.1 of uncultured Desulfobacterales bacterium. Classification (GTDB taxonomy): domain Bacteria; phylum Desulfobacterota; class Desulfobacteria; order Desulfobacterales; family Desulfobacteraceae; genus JAIPEK01. Next base: position 1,177 of record CAYFVA010000063.1, on the reverse strand, counting down.
GTTTCCATGGCGATGGAGCCGCCCTGTACCTCCGTCATCAGTTTTGCGCTGTACGTCCCAATGCCTGTGCCGTGACGCTTTCCGGAGCTGATGAATTTCTTGAAAAAATGCTCTCTTATTCCCGGCGGCACCATCCCTTGGTTTTTAATTTGAATTGAAACCATGGACACGAGTTCAGTGACCTCCACCGTTACCTTTCCGTTTTCAGGCGATGCCTCCACTGCATTTTTCAAAAGATTCGTCAAAAGGCCGCGGCAAAGCGTCTTCTCTCCTTTTATTTCAATATCACCTGCTCTTTCAGGGGGCATTCCGTTTACAGCCAGTTCCGGTTGTACGCTGCTTGATCCGGAAGATTCATTTACATCCCTGAAAATCTGCCGTATGGTTTTGATGATATTCACAGGTCCGGGGTTCGGTTCATACCGCCCTGACTCGATTCCGGAAATGGAAAGGTACATATTGATCATTTCAAGCATGTGCGCGCCGGCATATTCGATATTCCGGCAATACCGCTTTTGGGTTTCAGTCAAATCCGCGGTTTCGATCAACAGTCTCGGGAACCCCATAATACTGTTCAAGGGGGTTTTAAGGTCATGCCGCATCACCCGTTCCACATCTTCTTTTCGCTGTTCGAGCTCCTTTTCCAAAGTAATATCCTCTTTTACGCCTATATAACTGATCCTCTCCCCTTTTTCATTAAGCACCTGGGATATGGTGGCATTTTCCCAGTAAAGTTCCCCGTTCTTTTTTTTGTTGCAAATTTCTCCCTTCCATACGCTACCGCTTTCAATAGTTCCCCACATCTTTTTGTAAAACTCATCAGGATGTCTGCCGGATTTCAGAATCCTGGGATTTTCTCCCACAGCCTCCCGGGCTGAATACCCCGTGGTCCGGGTGAAACTGGGGTTCACATACTGAATGGTGCCCTGGTCATCCGTGATAACAATGGAGGCGGGGCTCTGTTCAACCGCCCGCAGCAGGTTCAGCCGCTCCTTTTCAACCTGTCTGCAGTCGGTGAACTCCCTGGATGTGCCTCTGTATCGGGTGAACTCACCCTCTTCGCCGCTACCCGGAACTTTCCCGTCCCCGGTTTCGGCTCTTTCATGTTCGAGCAAAGCCTTTTCAAGCTCCCTGACCCTTTTCTCAAGTTCCTCATAGGTCGGTTTTTCAGGCATAA
>CAYFVA010000062.1:0-11680 GCA_964346265.1 uncultured Desulfobacterales bacterium | reverse complement strand
CAAGAAGCTCTCTTGTTCAAGCTCAAGCGTTTTGTTACAGGGATTTTCCGATCATGGCCGCAAGATCCGCCATGCGGGCCGAATATCCCGCTTCATTGTCATACCAGGAATAAACTTTCACCATGTTGCCGATGACGTCGGTGGACTGAAGGTCCACAATCGAAGAGGCCGGATTTCCGTTGAAATCAATGGAAACAAGAGGTTCATCACAGCATTCGAGTATGTTTTTGAGTTCGTTTTCACTGGCATCGATCAATGCCTGGTTCACGCTTTCAATGCTGAGATCGTTTGATCCGGTGGTCGCCACAAGGTCCACAAGAGATACGTTGGGGGTCGGCACCCGCACGGAAAGACCGTTCAGTTTTCCTTCAAGTTCGGGAAGCACCAGACCGACCGCCTTGGCGGCTCCCGTAGTTGTGGGAATCATGGAAACACCTGCGGCTCTCGAGCGTCTCAGATCTTTGTGGGGAAAATCGAGGATTCTCTGGTCACCGGTATAGGAATGGATGGTGGTCATCATGCCGCTTTGAATGCCGAATTTTTCATTCAGGACCTTGGCCACCGGTGCAAGACAGTTGGTGGTGCAGGAGGCGTTGGAGACAATGTCATGGGAAGCGGGGTCGTACGTCTCATGGTTGACGCCGAGCACAATGGTGGTGTCCGGGTCCTTTGCAGGTGCTGAAATGATCACTTTTTTCGCGCCGGATTTCAGATGCTTGGCAGCCGACTGCCTGTCCCTGAAAAGTCCGGTGCACTCGGCCACAATGTCCACACCGGATTTGCCCCAGTCAATGTCGGCCGGGTCCTTTTCTGATGTAACACTGATTTTTTTCCCGTCCACAACGATGCCGTCCGCTTCAGAAGAAACAGCCGCATCGAGTTTTCCGTGAACCGAGTCGTACAAGAGCAGGTGGGCGATGGTCGCCGTATCCGTCAGGTCGTTAATGGCGGTGACTTCCACATCCGGGTTGCCCATTGAAGCTCTGAAAATAAGTCTTCCAATTCTTCCGAAACCGTTGATTCCAATTTTAGTGCTCATTTTCAATTCCTCTTTTTTAAAGGTTGTTCCTGTTATCGTTTCTATTCTCTTTTTGTTCCTTTGAGTATGCCGCTTGCAAGGGATATACTCTTTTTCCCGTGTTCGACAAGGAGGGAGGCCATGGTCTCCAGATCTTCGGATTTATCCCTCAGACTCACCGCCTTCAGGAGAATGGGCAGATTCAGCCCGGATACGACTTCGACTTTTCCTTCCTCCAGAAAAGAATAGCTTAAATTCGACGGGGTGCCTCCGAACATATCCGTGAAGATGATGACCCCGTTGTCGGTTTTCACTTTTTTAATCCCCTGTTCGATCTTTTTTCTGAGGGACTCCGGGGCTTCATCAGCCTCGACTGACACCGGGAACGTATTTTCCATCTTTTTGCCAAGAATATACTCGGTGGTTTCCGTAACGACTTTTCCGAAATTTGCGTGGGTAACGAGTAAAAATCCAGTCATTGCTCTTTTACATCCTTATCAATATCCCTGTGTGTGATGCCGGGTTTAAGTTTTTGCGAATTGAGGTGCTCAAAGACCTGTCTGGCGATTGCAACGCTTCTGTGCCGCCCGCCGGTGCATCCCACGGCAATGGTGAGATACGCCTTGTTTTCCCCCCGGTATAACGGAATGACAAAATCAAGCAGGTCAAGGTATTTTTCCAGAAACGTCCGGGTGCTTTCCCTGGACAGAACAAATTCTTTTACCTCTTTCGATTCCCCGTCCTGGCCTTTTAGGTCATCAACGAAATACGGGTTCGGAAGAAACCGTATGTCCCATACCAGATCCGCTTCCTCGGGGATTCCGTATTTGAAACCAAAGGATAGGATATGGATTCTCATCAGGCTGGCATCTTTTTTACCGCCGTAGATAAAATCCAGTATCACTGATTTTAATTTATGGACATTGTAGTCGGTTGTGTCAATGACGAGATCCGATTTTTTTTTAATGGACCCCATCATTTCCTTTTCCCAGCGGATACCCTCCATCAGGCTTTTGTCCCGGGCCACCGGATGATGGCGCCTGGTTTCGCTGTACCGTTTCAAAAGCGTGTTTTCATGGGCCTCCAGGAATATAATCGTGGGGAAAATTCCTCTGTCCCTCAAGCTGTTGATGCCGGCGGCATAACGGGAAATAAAGTCTTTGGCCCGCATGTCCATGACAAAAGCGAATCCTTTGATTTGAGGGTCGCTTTTTACGGGCATGGTCAAAAATTTGGGAATCAGCTCCATGGGCATGTTGTCCACGCAGTAGAACCCGGCGTCTTCGAACGCATCAATGGCCGTGCTTTTTCCGGATCCGGAAAGGCCGGTCAGTATGTAAATCGGGTGATTTTTCATTTAAAAATTTTCATCCGCCGCAAGGATGGTATCCATCACCTCCCGGGCGGTTTGCCCTTTTTTGAGATCGTTTTTGAAAGAGCTGCTTTTCAAAAGTTTTGAAATCTGGGCCAGTACTTTCAGGTGTCCCCCTGTGGAATGTTCAGGGGTTAAAAGGAGAAAAAAGATGTACACCGGTTTGTTGTCAAGGGAATTGTATTCAACTCCTTCACTTTTCAATCCCACCGCCATGGTGATGGTGTCAATCTCTTTCAGCTTGCCGTGGGGGATGGCGATGCCGCCTCCGATGCCGGTGCTGCCGAGCTGTTCTCTTTCCAGCAGAACTCTTGTGATGTTCCGCACGGAGGCGTCGGTGGTGTCCGCAACCGCCCGGGAAAGTTCCTCGATAATTCCTTTTTTGTCATTCGATTTCAGTTCCGGAATAATTCTGTGTTCATGAAGAAAGTCGGCGATTCTCATTGATCTTTTATCCTTTGGGCTGGATCAGCCCTATTTCTCCGTTATTGCGTCTGTACAACACGTTCAGGTTTTCGGTCCGGGCGTTGTTGAAAACAAAAAAGCTTTCCTTTCCCGAATTGAGGGCGGCGACTGCATCATCGATATCCATGGGCTTGGTATCGATGGTCTCGGTTATAATTTCATCCGCGGTTTCCAATGATGCGGCTTTTCTTGAAGCATTTCCGGCAAACGGGATTTTTTCGGTCTTGATGGAGTCTTTCTTGCCGGACATGTGTTTTTTGTGTTTTTCCTTGTTTTTGGTGATCTGGGTTTTGATTTTATCCATGACTGCATCTATGGAAGAGTACATGTTTTCGGAGGCTTCTTTTGCATGGATTTTCATCTTGTCGCAGACTATACTGATTTCAGCGATATGGCGGATTTTTTCCACGGAAAGTACCACGTTGGCTTCCGCAGGACTTTCCAGCATTTTGTCGAATCGGTTGAGCTTTTTCTGAACGTAATTTTTCAACGAGTCGGAGGGATCGATTTTTTTAAACGTCACATTGGTTTGCATAACAACAACCTCCCTAGAAGTTTTTCCGTTTGTTGGAAGGAAGAATTTTGAGCATCTTCCTGTACTTGGCAACCGTCCTTCGGGCGATCCGGATGTTGGCCTCGGACAGAAGGTCGGCAATCTTTTCATCACTCAGGGGAGCTTCAGGGTCTTCGTTTTCCACGAGCGTTTTGATCCGGTCTTTCACACTTTCCGAGGCAAGGGCGTCCTCTCCGGTTCCTCTGCTGATCGAGCTGTTGAAAAAGTATTTCAATTCGAACAGGCCCTGGGGCGTGTATGCGTATTTGTTGGTGGTCACCCGGCTGATGGTGGATTCGTGCATGTCAATATCCTCTGCCACGTCCTTGAGGATCAAGGGTTTGAGATAGGCAATGCCCTTGTCGAAAAATTCCCTTTGAAATTTGATGATACTCTCCATCACCAGGTAGATGGTCCGCTGTCTCTGGTGGATGCTCTTGATCAGCCACGAGGCGGACTGCATTTTTTCATTGAGATAGTTCTTTGTCTCCTTGTGCAGTTTTTTCTTTTTGGCAACCGCATCCTTGTAAAAGCTGTTGATCTGGAGCTTGGGAAGCCCGTCATCATTCAGTACGATCTTGTACTCGTCCCCCTGTTTATACACATAGATGTCCGGAATGATATAGGTGGAGTCGTTATCCGCAAATATTCGCCCCGGTTTGGGTTCGAGATACTGGATGATTTTCACGGCGGAACGGATTTCATCCTCTGAAACGTTCAGGTCTTTTGCAATTTTTTTGATGTTCCGGTTTTCAAGGTTTTTCAGATGATCCGTGAGGATTTTGGTCAAAACCGGGGTTGTGATGCCGAGCAGATCGGCCTGAATCAAGAGGGATTCACTCAGGTTTCTGGCGCATACACCGGGCGGGTCGAATCCCTGGAGAATCTTGAGCACCTGTTCAGCCTCTTCCGGCGTCACCTCGGCGGTTTCCGCAATTTCCCCGATCGTGGCGCACAAATAGCCGTCCATGTTGAGATTGCCGATGATCAAAAGACCGATTTCCTCTTTTTCCCTCTCCAGGCCGTTGAGCATGAGCTGCCACTTGAGATGGTCATCCAGGGTTTTTTTGTTTCCGGTGAAAGCCTCGTAATTGGGCGCTTCCCGGTTTTCCGATTCCACATACACGCGGCCGGTGGAGTTGAATTCATCTATATAGTTCTCCCAGTCCGTGTCCGTGCCGACTTTCTCGTCGATCTCGACTTCCTTTATTTCATCCTTGGCAGCGTCGGCTTCTTTCTGCTCGCTTTCCGCAGGGCTTTCAGGCTCCTCCTGCTGGGCGGCTTCTTCGAGAGCAGGGTTCTCTTCCATCTCCTGGCGGATCATTTCGGCAAGTTCCAGCCGGGACAACTGCAAAAGCTTTATGGCCTGCTGAAGCTGGGGGGTCATCACCAGCTGCTGGGTCAGGGTCAGGTTCTGTTGTAATCCGATTTCTACCATGCTAAAGCCTGAAATTGTCTCCCAGATAGATTTTCCTGGCCACCGGACTGTTGGTGATTTTGTCCGGGGTCCCGGATTCGATGGTTCGGCCCTCGTTCATAATATATGCAAAATCGCATACGCAAAGGGTTTCCCTTACGTTGTGGTCGGAAATCAGTATGCCGATGCCTTTTTCCATCAGCTGGGATATGATGTTCTGGATATCAATCACGGCTATGGGATCGATTCCGGCAAACGGTTCGTCCAGGAGGATGAACATCGGGTCGGTGGCAAGCACCCTGGAGATTTCAAGGCGTCTTCTCTCTCCCCCGGAAAGGGAGCCTGCTTTCTGATCGGAGAGCCGGTGGATTCCCAGCTCCTTCATGACGGCGTTCGTCTTTTCATGCATGGCGGAGCCGTTGTGGCCGATGACTTCGAGTATGGCCGTAATGTTCTGCCGGACGGTGAGTTTTTTGAACACGGACGCTTCCTGGGGAAGGTAACCGATGCCTTTCCTGGCCCGAATGTGCATGGGAAGGTGGGTGATTTCCTCCTCCTTGAGAAAAACCGTTCCCATGTCCGGACGGATGATCCCCACGGCCATGTAAAACGTGGTGGTCTTGCCGGCCCCGTTCGGGCCGAGAAGCCCGGTGACACTGCCGGTTGTCACGTTGATGGATACATCATCCACCACATTGTTGTTGTTGTAGGTTTTCACCAAATTGTTGAGTACAAGTTCGGCCATGCCGGTATCAGTCCGTCATTCTTTCTGATTGGTGTCTTTCGGGTTGATCAGCGCATTCACCCGCCTGTTGTCTCCTTTTTCCACCACCACCTGGTCGGTTTTCCGGAACAGGGTGATTTTCTCGCCTTGGATGAAGCTGTTCTCTGTTGTCAGCCTGGGAGCCTCTCCGGTCAGCACAAGAGTTTCATCTTCAGCCGTATACACAGCCTTGTCTGCAAACGCCTTTCTTTTTTCCGAGGTGTATACCACGTTGCCGGAGGCGATGATTTTCTCGATTCTGCTTTTTTGATCGTCCTCTTTGCCGGTATTGTTTCCGGAGTTGTCTTTCGCATTTTCAGTAAAGTATATTTTCAACCGGTCTGAAGTAAGGGTGGAATTTTCCCGCTCAGCCACCACATTCCCGGTGAATGTGATCAGCCGGGCGGCTTTTTCCGCCACCATTCGATCCGATGTCACGTTGACCGGCGGATCCGGTTTTTCAGCGGCCTCTTCTTTTTCAACCGTCTGTTCCCCTGACACGGGCAATGCGGGAGAAAGCAGCACTCCCGCTGCCAGGAGCATCACGGTGAGAAGAACTGAAAATGACCTACAGCATGTTAATGGTCTCACTGAATTTCCCTTTGACGTTTCCTGTAAGCGTTGTCGTGTTTTCGTTCAAATCCGTTCTCATGGCGTCCCCGACAATGACGGAGTCCCCCTTTGTCAGTTCCACCTTCACGTTTGAGTACAATATATGCTTTTTTTTGTCATAATGCAACTTGTCAGTTTCAAGTACGGCATCTTTGTGGGTGACCACCACGGTACCGGAGAAAGTCATATCATGGGTTTTGGTGTCCATGGTCCCGGTACGCGAGGTCAGGTGGACTTCGGTCTTATCCTCCATATAAAACACGATATCCACATCCGACAGAACCGCCTTGTGCTCTTTTTTCATGAGCCTGGCGGTAGAGGCTTGCAACTTCCATTCGGTGATACCGTGCTTTTTGGAAATCTGTTCCATCCCGTCCAGTTTTATGTCAGCGGAAGAATCAATGGCAACGTCATTCATGGAAACCGTTTCCGAATCAGGCTTATTAAAAAGGTAGAGGCCGGCAAGGGATAAAAGACTTGCAGCCAGGATGAACAAAAGAAGGCGTTTGAGTTTCTTGTGTTGCATGGCGCCGGACTTCATGGAATATAAGGCGCTGTAACGTCCTGCCACGTTCCCTGCGCCTTGAGGATCAGTTCGCTGATTTCCCGGACCGCTCCTTTGCCGCCCGCCCGGCTGGTTGTGAAATCACTTGCCCGGATGACCTGTAAATCCGCATCCGCCACGGCAAAGCCGAAACCCGCTGTTTTCATCACCGGGATGTCTGGAAGATCGTCTCCTGCAAATGCGGTCTCGGATGCGGTAAGGCCGGTTTCTTCCAGGACGGCTTGAAAGACTTTTGTCTTGTCGTGCCCGACATTGTCAAAAACAAGCTCGATCCCCAGATTTTTGCACCTGTGGAGAAGAGCCTTGGATTTTCTGCCGGTGATGATGCCGACCCGGACCCCGGCGTTCATCAGAAGTCTTATCCCGAGCCCGTCTTTTGCGTTGAACTGCTTGATCTCTTCCCCGCCGTCCGTGTAGGTGATACTCCCGTCGGTGAGCACCCCGTCCACATCCAGCAGGAGGAGTTTTATCCGGGCAAGTTTGGGATTATGCATGGGGTCCTGCATTTCCGGCGGCGTTTCCGATGGAAACAAGGGTTTGCAGATGATGTTTCAGATCGGGAAGGGGAATGGAGTTGGGGCCGTCGCAAAGGGCCGTGTCCGGGTCCGGATGCGTTTCGATGAAAAGTCCGTCCGCTCCTGCGGCTACAGCCGCTTTCGCAAGGACCGGTGCGAATTCCCGGTTGCCTGCGGAACAGTCAGTTCCGCCGCCCGGCAGCTGAACGCTGTGCGTGGCGTCAAAAATCACCGGCACCCCCATTTCCTTGAGGATAAAAATCGACCGGAAGTCCACCACCAGGTTGTTGTACCCGAAAGTGGTGCCGCGTTCCGTGATCGAAAGACTGGTGCATGCGGATTCTTCCGCTTTCTTGATCATATGTCCGCACTCGAACGGGGAGAGGAACTGGCCCTTTTTGATGTTCACAGGCCTGCCGGTTCTGCAGGCGGCTTTGATAAGATCGGTCTGCCTGCAGAGGAAAGCCGGTATCTGGATGACATCAAGCACGTCTGCCGCAGTTTCCGCCTGTTCCGGCAGATGGATGTCGGATATGACCGGAATCCCGAGTTTTTCCCTGATCTTTTTCAGGGTGTCCAGGCCCTGTTCAATGCCGGGTCCCCTGTAGGAATGGATCGATGTCCGGTTGGCCTTGTCAAAGGAGGATTTAAACAGTAACGGAATGCCGAGGTCGTCCGTGATTCGTTTCAGCGTTTCAGCCGTCTCAAAAGTGGTATCGAAATTTTCGATCACGCACGGTCCGGCCGCCAGAAAGAATGGACTGCCGCTTTTGCGCAGAAGATCAAAAAAAAAATTGTCCATGTGTAAGGCCCCCTGTGTCCCGTTTCAGTTCTTTCCCAAACTTATATTTTCTCGGTGTAAAAGTCAAGAACACAAAACCTCTTGATTAGTTGCTCCATACTTGGTATCTTTACCGGGTTTATAAAATTGTTCCGTTGAACCCAAGGTGCGGTCATGAAAAAGATACTCCTGATTATCATCACTGTTGTAGTCATTGTTCCGGCGGGCTGGTTCCTTTTGAATCAATACGAGTCAAAGGAGCCCGTTATCAAGTTGGAACTGCCGTCCCAATACCTCAAAAAATCCTATGAAATGTCGCTTTCGGTTTCCGATCAGGGAACGGGCCTCAGGGAGGTGAAAGTTGCCATAGAACAGGAAGGCAAAGAGAAATCCCTTTTTTCCACAACATATGAGAATGCGGGAATAAAAAACCTTTTTTTCGGCTCCGGCGTAAAACAGGACTCGTTTGATATCCCGGTGGAATTCTGGAAATACGGCATGTCCGACGGAAAAGCGGTCATCCGGGTATATGCATCCGACTATTCATGGCACGGCTGGAACAAGGGCAACCGGGTGCATGCGGAAAAAGAGGTGATCATCGACACAAAGCCCCCGAAAATCAATGTGCTGACCAAAAAGCACAACGTGGAGCGGGGCGGTACCGGCCTTGTCATATACCGGCTTCATGAAAAAGGAATCAAAAGCGGGGTCAAGGTGGGAGACAATTTCTTTCCCGGTTACTCAGGCATGTTTGATGATGAAAACGTGCGGGCCTGCTTCTTCGCCCTTGATCACACCCAGGGACCGGGCACCGAGATTTTCGTTTTTGCCGAAGACAAGGCAGGGAATACGTCCAAAAGAGGATTTTACTACTACATACGGGATGACGATTACCCGACAGACGTGCTCAATATTTCGGATTCCTTTCTGGAGCGCAAAATGCCGGAATTCGATGTCGGCCCGGAACAGGATTTCGACCGGTTCGACAACCCCCTTCTGGAAAAGTTTCTGTACGTGAACAGCACCCTTCGCAAACAGAACTACAACGAAATCCTGGCGCCTGTTTCCGGAACCCAAAACCGTGTTTTGTGGAAGGACCGGTTTCTGCGGCTGCCCGGTTCGGCCAGGCGCGCCGGATACGCGGACAGGCGGATTTACAAATACAAAGGCAAAAAGGTGGATGAGGCGATTCACCTGGGGATCGATCTTGCCTCCACCCGCATGGATGACGTGCCCGCAGCCAACTCGGGCCGGGTGATTCTGGCAGCAGACGTGGGCATATACGGAAAGTCGGTTCTGATAGACCACGGGTTCGGCCTGAGCACCCTGTATTCTCATCTGACGGATTTTGCCGTGAGTGTCGGGGATACGGTCAAAAAGGGAGATATCATCGGAACTACGGGGTCTACCGGATTTGCAGGCGGAGATCATCTTCATTTTGGAGTGGCGGTGGACAAGGTGTTTGTCAACCCGGTGGAATGGTGGGACGGCACCTGGATCAAGAACAATATTACATCAAAAATAACAAGAATACGAAGGCAGTTGAGATAGCAAAGGCTGGAAGGATGGTATGCGCAATTTCAAGGTCAACAAAACGTACAGGGAAATAAACGACAAAATCGCCTCAGGCAAGGCGGTTGTGGTAACGGCGGAAGAGATCATCGACATGGTGGAAAAAGACGGTCCCGTCAAAACGGCGGAGAACGTGGACGTGGTCACCACGGGAACCTTTGCGCCCATGTGCTCTTCAGGCGTGTTCCTCAATATCGGCCAGACTTCCCCTGCCATCCGTACGACCCGAACCTGGTTCAACGACGTGCCTGCCTATTCGGGTCTTGCAGCGGTGGACTGCTACCTCGGGGCCACCCAGACCAGCGAAGATGATCCTTTGAACAAGCGCCACCCCGGAGAGTTTGCATACGGCGGCGGCCACGTGATCCAGGATCTTGCAGCGGGAAAGAAGATCGAGCTTCGGGCGGAAAGTTACGGCACGGACTGCTACCCGAACCGGAAACTTGAAAAGACCATCACCATCAAGGATCTGCGGAACGCCATTCTCTGCAACCCCAGGAATCTGTACCAGAATTACAACTGCGCCGTGAACCGGTCCGACAAGATCAAGTTTACCTACATGGGCACGTTGAAACCGAAAATGGGCAATGCCAACTACTCCACCTCCGGCCAGCTCAGCCCGCTTTTCAATGATCCGTATCTCGAGACGGTCGGCCTCGGCACCCGGATTTTCCTGGGAGGGGCCGAAGGGTATGTCACCTGGAGCGGGACCCAGCACAACAAGGATGTGGAGCGGACACTGGAAGGGGCGCCTGTGAAACCGGCAGCCACTTTGTGCGTGATGGGCGATTTGAAGGAAATGTCCCCTGACTGGCTTGTGGGCCAGAGCATCCGGGGATACGGCTGCTCCCTGTCCGTGGGCATCGGGGTTCCCATTCCCATTCTCAATGAACGAATGGCCCGGTTTGCAGGTGTGTCAGACGAAGAACTGTTCACCCAGGTGGTGGATTACGGGTACGACTACCCGAAAAACGATGTCAAAAGTTACGGCCAGGTGAGTTACGCGGAACTCAAGAGCGGCCGGATCATGATCAAGGGAAAGGAAATCCAGACCGTGCCCCTTTCCAGCGTGGTCAGGGCAAGAAAGATTGCGGACAAACTCAAATTGTGGATTGAAAGGGGGAAGTTCTTTCTCGGCGAACCCCAGAAGTTTTTTTAGTGCAGGACTTAGGATGATCTGATGGCGGAAAAAAAAAGCAAGGGCGTAATCCGGGAAAACCTGGAGATCATTATCATAGCGGTGATCCTGGCCATGTTTATCCGGACCTTCGTGGTCCAGGCGTTCAAGATTCCGTCCGGGTCCATGAAGGATACATTGCTGGTGGGAGATCACCTTCTGGTGAACAAATTCATCTACGGAGTAAAGATTCCGTTTACCGACGGGAAAACCCTGATCCCGGTGTCCGAGCCGGAAAGAGGGGACATCGTTGTATTCAAATATCCCCAGAACCCAAAAAAGGATTATATCAAACGGGTGGTCGGGATCGAAGGGGACGTGATTAAAATTGTCGATAAAAAACTCTACGTGAACGGGGAGCGGGTGAATCATGAGTATGCCATGTTCACGGATACCACTGTATTTCCGGCGTTGAGGAACCCGCGGGACAACCTGGGGCCGGTGACGGTGCCGGAAGATTCTCTGTTCGTGATGGGAGACAACCGGGACAACAGCCATGACAGCAGGTTCTGGGGATTTGTGGATCTCAATGATGTCAAGGGAGAAGCGTTTATCATCTACTGGTCCTGGGACCGGGACTCGTTTGATGTTCGATGGAGCAGAATAGGGGATCTGTTGATTTGAGGTATTGGTATTTAGGTATTAGGGGTTAGGTATTAGGGGGTAGGGTAGGTGGTAGCAGTCAGGTATTAATTGTCGGATGTCAAGTTTGTATTTTGGTTTTATCTGCCGGATATCCATATACCCAATACCCAACACCCAATACCTAATACCCAAAACCTAACACCTAATACCCAATACCCAAAACCTGAAACAGGAAGTACGCATGGGATTTTCAAAAAAAGATCTGCTGGATGTGGAATCACTGTC
>CAYFVA010000061.1:6941-11681 GCA_964346265.1 uncultured Desulfobacterales bacterium | reverse complement strand
ATGGCGAGCGCTGCGTACTGGATCGGGTCGGCTGCGAAACAGATCGCAGCCCCGGTTACGGCCAGCGTCGGCAGCATCGGCGTCCGTACCCTGCACATCGACTGGTCCAAATGGAACGAGCGCCAGGGGCTTGCGTTCACTCACCTTGCCGCAGGCAGTTACAAGGTCCTGGGCAACGAGGATGAGCCGCTCTCCAAGGAGGCGAAGAACTATTTTCTGGATCAGCTCAACACCTTGTATGACATTTTTGTCGGGTCCGTGGCATCGCAACGGAAAACGGACCGGAGAAAAGCCGAGAAGATGGCGGACGGAAAAATATTCCTTGCTGAAGATGCCAAGGAAATCGGCCTCATCGATCGAGTAGAAACGGATTTTGAATCCTATCTGGCAACCATATTGAAAAAGGAGAAGATCATGGATCTTGCCGAACTCAAGAAAGACCATCCGGACCTGTACGCAAAGGTACTGGATGAAGGCAAACAGGCCGCCGCAGGGGAGGAAGCCTCCCGGACACAGACGGCGGTGAAAGAGGAAACGGACCGGGTGCTCTCCCTTGCAGGGGCGGTGCTCGGCGAGGAAAACGGAAACACGCTTGCCGGGGTGGTGAACTCCGGGGCCACCGTGGACATGGTGACCGCGCTGAAGAATACGTTCTCCGGCGGCGGAAACGACGGCGATGGCAACGGCGGAGAACAGTCTGCAGCCGGAGACAGCGAATCAAGGCAAAAGATCCTTGACGGCCTGGAGGTGGCCCATTCCCAGGGCGTGAACGGCCAGTCCGGAAAGAAAAAAACGGACGATTTCGACGCCCAGGCAAAGGAACTTGCGGATCTCGCAAACGGCTGAAAACAACCAGAAACGTATAAGGGAGAGACATCATGGCACAGAGTTACGGAGTCACCAAAAAGACCTATGAGGACATTCAGTTCCTCGGGGATCATCCGGTGATCACAAAGTCCGGTGTTTTATCCGGAGGGAACCATGTCTCCGGTACCGTGGTCGGCAAAGTTACGGCCTCCGGGAAGTTTGTCCAGCTTGCCCCGGGCGCTTCCGACGGTTCCGAAGCGGCCGCCCGGATCCTGCTGGGAGACCTGGACGCATCCGAAGCGGATGAAAACGGAGTGTTCGTTGTGCACGGCGAGGCCGTGGAAACAGAGCTGACCTGGCCGGACGGCATCACCGAAGGCGAGAAGGCCACGGCGATCGGACAGCTCGCTGACGCAGGCATCTATGTGAAATAGCCGGAAAAAAACGCGGCTGAAAACAGCTTATTAACCTGACCTTTAACAAGGAGATTTGAATATGGATTTACCCGAACTTGACTGGAGAGTACAGACCCGGGCGGTGGAGCAGATTAAAACCCCGCCGAGGATGCTCCAGGACCTGATTTTCAGGGAAAGAAACCCCAACGAGGCGGACACGGTGGAAGTGGACGTGATCAAGGGCGGCAAAAAGTTGGCCCCGTTCGTCACCGACCTGGAGGGCGGACAGATCGTCAAGGGCACCACCAGGGAAGCGCGGGTGGTGAAAACTCCCCGGATCCGGCTGAAAGAACCCATGCCGGCGAAAAAGCTTCTGGGTGAACGCGGTGTCGGCCAGACGTACTATGCAGGCGGAGTCACAGATGTGATGACGGCCATGCGGAGAAAGGTGGCCCTGGAAAACCGGGAGCTCAAAAACCGGATCGCCAACCGGACGGAATGGATGTGCGCTCAGGCGCTCACCGGCCAGTTGGACGTAAGCCAGGACAACATTGCATTCCAGGTGGATTACCTGGTGCCTTCCGCCCACAAGATCACGCTTTCCGGCACCGATCTGTGGAGCAGCTCCGACGCCAAGCCGAGAAAGCAGGTGAAGACCTGGGCGCAGATGATCATTGACGCTCTGGGATACGGCCCGGACCTGATGATTTGCGGCACTAATGCGGCAGCCGCGCTTGATGACCGCCTCGCTGATGACAAGTGGTTTGATGCACGCGCGCTTTCCGCAGGCCAGTTTAGCTGGAAGGCCACTTCCAACTACTTCGGCACCCTGGGCGGCGTGGATGTGTACAGCTACGGCTCTGCATATGAAGATGCTTCCGGCGTGGACCAGAACCTGATTCCCAGCAACAAGATCTATCTGATAGCGACCCAGGCAAGATTCTCCATCGAGTTCGGCATCATCCTCGATCTCGAGGCGGAGGCTTCCGTGGTCGGCGAGATCTTCGCCAAGTCCTGGGTGGACAAGGACCCGTCCGCTTTCTGGAACCTGCAGGAATCAAGGCCGCTGCCGGTACCCTGGGAGCCCGAGGCGATCATCGAGGTAGAGGTACTCTAACCAGGGTCCCTGCATACTGACAAAGGAGGCAACATGGCAAAATCAAAAAAAACCAAGCTGGTATTCTTCCGGACCGTGATGCACGACGGCGTGACGTATCCGCCGGAAAGCACCGGTGAATTCGACAAAAAAACCGCGGATCTTTTGATCGAAAAGGGCGCGGCAGTGCCGTACACGGATTTGGTCCCGGAACCGGAGCCCCCGGCGGATGACGATGAAACAACGGGCGGCGGCGAGGAAACCGGCGGCGCAGATGAACCGGAAACTGGCGGAAATAAGTAACCGGAAAGAGGCGCTTATATGCAGACACAGGCGATAGAAGCAGCAGGGCAAACAGCAAGCGGGGGAATGACATTCTCTCCGCTGGAGTTCGCCCTGCTGTCCCTGGTGTTCACCGTGGTCGGCGGGATCATTGTCGGGATCGTGGTGCGGTATCTTTCCGCCAACCGGTTTATGACCCGGGCCGAGTGCCAGGAGAAACACGCCAACGACTGCCGGTCCAACAAGGATCTGCACAACAAAATCGAAGAGCTGAAACAACAACAGGAAAAGTTCCAGGATGCGGTGGCGGAACGGAATCACATCCTGTTCCGGATGCTGCGCGGTCTGGTGGTGTATTCGGACCTTTCGGCCGAGAACAAGGAGAAAATTTTGAACGAGCGGGGGCGGGATCTTGGCTGATGTGATCGACCGGGCGCAGGCACTTACGGATTTTTATCTCAGGCAGCAGATCGTGGGCACCGGTTCCGACTCTGCCGCCGCAAGCGAGACCCACTGCAAAGAATGCGGTGAGCCGATCCCGGAAAAACGGCGGGAGGCGGCGCCCGGCTGCCGGTTTTGCGTCCCTTGTCAGATGGAAATGGAAAGCCGGCAATAATTACAGGAGGCGGTGATGACCTTGAAGGAACAGATGGAAGCGGATCAGGACGTATTTTTCAACCCTGAGGAATTCGGGCGGATTGTGACCTACAACGGTGTTGACATTACGGCGATTGTGGACTCGCATGACTTTGGGTATGAGCAGTATCCGGAGGTCAGGAACGCAGAGGTTTCTTTGCTGGTCAAATCCGCGGACGTATCAAATCCGAAAGCCGGAGACTCCGTTATCCTGGGGGAAGATACGTATCAGGTGTATGATCCTGTGGAGCGGGACCCGATGGGGCTGTTTTTCCGATTGGCCCTCGGCAGGCAGATGGTGCGCATATGATCGAGATCAACATCGACAGATCGGAAATGGCGGCCGCGGCCTGGGCGCTGCGCAATGTACGGAACGGGTCGACGATTGCTGTCAAGCGGTCCGTCAACAAGGCGCTGAAAGGGGTGAAAACGGATATGGCCCGGGAGACTGCCAAAGAGCTGGCCCTCCCGCAAAAGCGCATCAAGAAGGATATTACGATCCATAAGGAAATTTCAGGTCTGTCCGGCCGCGTGGAGTCGTCCGGCCGCCCCGTCAACCTGGAACAGTTCAAAGCCAAGCAGAAAAAGAAAGGGGTTAGTGTCAAGGTGTTGAAGAAGGGGAAGCGCAAAACAATCCCGGGCGCATTTATTTTCCTGGGGAGAGCCGGGAAGACAGGGAAACAGAACCGACTGGTCGGCTGGCGGAAAAAAGCCGGTCCCGGCGGCGGGTATGTCGGCACTGAAAAGAAAAAACCGGGCATGGCTTACGCCGCTCTTCCGGACCGGTACCGGTTCCCCATCGAAACACTTTACGGGCCGAGGATCCAGGATATCACATCCCGGCCGGCGATCATGAAAAAAATCGAGGACAATGCAGGGGTAAGGCTCATTAAGGAGCTTGACCACCAGGTGGATCACCTGCTCAAAAAATCAAAAGGAATTATCTAATGGCCGACACCATCCGCGAGTTGATCATACAAGATATTGTGGCCGCCCTTGAAAGCCTGTCCGGCTACGGGGAGGTATACAGGGGCAGAACCTATTTTTCCCCGGACGAATTGCCTGCGGTTTCCGTATTGCCTGGCATCGAGTCCGGAGAGAAGCAGTACGGCGCGCAGATTTTGACCATGCCGGTGCAGGTGCATGCGGTCCAGGTGGTCGGAGACAACAATCCATCGGAGCTTTCCGAGACGGTGCTCGGGGATTTGATAGATGTTTTGATCTACGGCGCCATCGACCGGATCAACGGCATGACATACACAGGAGGCGGGGTCGAGGATTATCCTGACGAAGACGACCAGGCCGTCTCCGTACAAATATCCATTGAAATCGAATACAGCACCGTAATCGGTGATCCATATAATCAAACAAGCATGTAAGGAGAATAACAATGACAAAGACTGCTGAAAACGCAAAACTCATGTACGAGGCCGGGCAGGATCTGACACCCTACACCGCCCTGACCGACGAGGGCGATAACAAGACGTATACCAGCATTGCGTCTCTTTTTTCCGGCCGGTCCGG
>CAYFVA010000061.1:0-6841 GCA_964346265.1 uncultured Desulfobacterales bacterium | reverse complement strand
ATCGCACAGGTCCGGCTGTCCGCCCAGGCAGCGGCTGCGGTAACGGCCAGCGAGATCAAGCAGCTTGTTGGCACTCACAGCGAACGGTACGACTCCCCGGTATGGGAAGTCGATTATTACAATGCACAGGTGGAGTTTGTTTCCGCAATGGATGAAATCCACAGCGATGACAGCGGGAGCACCACGGAAACCAAGCCTGTATACGCACAGTATTATGAACCTTCTTTCGTGGAGATTCCGAACTCGTATGATTTCGTTCCGCCGGAAAATTCCCATTCCGTCAATTCCACACAGGTGTACGGAAGGACAATCGGGTCCAGAAGTTCCTCCCTCGGCCAGGGATCTTTTTCCGCCCTGTTGAAAGACGGTATATCCGACAACCTCCTGACATTCAAGGATGAGGTCCTCTGGTTCAAGTTTTTTCCGGACCGCAACGAGACCCCTTACCTCTTGTGTCAGGGTGCCCTGGGAGTCAGCCGGTCATATCCTGCAGGCGACAACATCAACGCCTCCTGCACCATCTCTGCAATGGAGGCGGCTGAAGAGGTCAAGAGCTGATGGGTTTCGACGTAAAGAAATTTGACAAGGCGGAATTCGAGGACCGGACAGACAAGGTTCCGGTCCCGGATCTGGCTGACTGGTTCGGCGAGGAAGACGAGGCGGTGTTTGTCGTGCGCGGTCTTACCGGCAAAGAGCTGGCGATATGCAATGAAGCCGCAGCCAAGGCCAAAAACCTGTCCGCCATGATCGAGGCGATGAGCGGCAACCAGGCGTCTGAAAAAATCGACGCAATGCGGGAAATGCTCGGTGTCAAGACATCCGTGCCTGATGATCTTGCCAAAAGACATGAGCAGTTTGCACGCGGCACGGTTGATCCGGACATGGATCACGCCGCCGCGGTCAAATTTGCATCCTCGTATCCGGTGGAGTTTTATCAGATCACGAACAAGATCATGGAGCTGACCGGCCAGGGCAGGCAGGCTGCTAAAAAAAAAGGCTCTGGCAAGACAACGAAGTCAAAGCGGCAATGAGCCTTTGCCATGCAAAGGGCAGGTTTTTGTATGAGGTGAGGCCGGATCTTTTTCCCCAGGGATTTTTGACCCGGCTGGAAATCGATCTCTGGAACGATTTTTACGAGGAGAAAAACGAACGGCATGGCAGACCTTAAAAAAACCATAGACATCGTTTTAAACGGAGACGACCGGGCATCCAGGCAAATTAGACGTGTTGGGGATTCCCTGGGCGGCATGAATGAAAAGTTCAGAACTGTTGCCGGTGTCGGAATAGGCGCCGCCGCCGCAATTACTGCGGTCGCCGCCGCTGTTACCGCCCTGACTGCCGCCGGGTTAAAGAAAGCGTACGACCAGGCGGTACTTTTTGAGTCCGCAATGGTCGATCTTGAGAAAGTCCTGGGGGACCACCCGGATCAGTTGGACGGAGCAAAACAGGCCGCCATCGAGTTGAGCAACCAGTACGGTGTAAGCTCCGACAAGATCGTGGATTCTCTGGCAGGATGGGTGCAGGCCGGGTATGACATCCAGGAGGCAACTACACTTGCAGAAGAATCCATTGCCCTGATGTACACGTCCGAGCTTAGCGCGGCGGACGCCACAGTGTCGCTGAAAAAAGTCATGAAGGGTTTCGGGCTTGAGGTGGAAGAGGCCCGTTCAAAACTGGACGCGCTGAACGAGATTTCCAACAACTACGGAGCAAGTACGCAACAGTTGAGCGAGGCTCTGGGGCGTGTCGCACCGGCGGCGGAGTCCATGGGTTTCTCCCTGGAAGAGATGGCCGCTATCATGACGCCTGCCATTGAAAAATTCCAGAACGGGGAGAAGATCGGGACAGCCTTTAAAACCGTCTTGGGTAATATGGTGAGCCCGACCGGCAGGGTCAAAGAAGGTTTGAAGTTGCTCGGTATCACCCAGGAGGACTTGAACACTAAGTTGACCGGGGGTCGGGAACGTTTCGA
Organism: uncultured Desulfobacterales bacterium; assembly: GCA_964346265.1. Classification (GTDB taxonomy): domain Bacteria; phylum Desulfobacterota; class Desulfobacteria; order Desulfobacterales; family Desulfobacteraceae; genus JAIPEK01. The sequence goes on along the minus strand of CAYFVA010000061.1, from coordinate 4,869 downwards.
TGCGGTCAAGACAGCACTCGGCCAGGTGGATGGAGAGACAAAAAATACCGCTGCAACTCTGATTGCAGGCAAGGAACACTTCACCAAGTTCCTGGGCGCAATGGGAGATGCTGAATATAGTGCCCAAGTCTACGAAACAGCAATCAACAGCGCTGGCTCCATGACAGAAGAGCTTTCAAGTAAACTTGATAGCTCAGAAAAACAACTTGATCGTTGGAGCGCCGCCTGGGAGAACCTGGGCGTTTCCATCGGTGATGAGTTCAAGGATGCGGCAACCGAAGTTGTTGAAGGCGGGACCGCCATTGTTAACGCCTTGAAGGACAGCATTGATGATGGTGATTTTGAAGTCTTTTTCGGGCCGATTCGTGAAGGTCTTTCAAGTCTTGGGGATTTCTTGAAGGCTTTTCCTGCTGCGGTTGAAGATGTGGATTTTTCCGAACTCGGGCAGTCATTCAGCAACCTTGCCGACGCAATGGGAGTTGTTTCTGATGTTGATTTGACAAACCCAAAAGAGCTGGCAGAGGTAATCCAGGACATCGCAGACAAAACAGCGGATGCTGTTGATAAGCTGAGAAGTTTTATTGAATTTTTCCAGAGTGATGAGGTTGAGCTTACGAGTAACGCGCTTCAAGGTATGCAATCGTTGCGGTTTGGAAACTTCAAGGATGCTGCCGAGCATTTGTTTAAAATGCGGGACGCTGCAAAAGAAATAGCAAAAGAAAAAGGGATTATCGTTGAGGTTGATTTTCAAAAGGCGGATAACGCGGGCCAACAAGTTCAGGACGCTATATCAAGCGCGTTAGCGGCAAGTAAGAAAGATGTGACCGTGCCTGTTAAATTTGATACAGAAGCAGCGGACGAGGCCGGGCAGCAGGTCCAGAACATGATTTCAAATGCCAAGACCCATGCGTCAGATAATCCTGTTGAAGTTGATGCTGATACGTCTGAAGCCACGAAAAAAATGAAAAAGGTGGAAGATCAAACCGACGAACTGGCAGAGAAAAAAATTGAAATTGACGCCGACCTCAAGATGGCAAAAATCGAGGCGGAAACAAAAAGAGTGGAGGCGCTGTTTGACGCCGCAGGCGAGGCGGCCAAGTGGAACGCCGAACTCAAAACCGCTCAGGTTGAGGCCGAGGTCGAAAAAATCAAAGCCGTCTATGAATCCGTAAATACCGCCATAGAATCCACAGCCACAAGCATCGGGGATGCCATGAGCGCTTTCGGCAATGAAGATATGTCTTTCAGTCAGAAGTGGGCTGTTGAAGAGTATCTCGACGCAGAAACCGAACGCCGGGCAAAGGCATTCGAACAGCAGCAGGAGCTTGTCAAACAACAGGTCAAACTCAATGACATGAAAATCGACAAAATGGAGTCCGGGGAATCCATGATGAATATCACGGTGGATGACAGCGTGGAACCGGCCCTGAAGCTTGTCATGATGAACATACTTGAACTGATGCAGACCGAGTTCAACGAGATGTCGGATCAGTTCTTGCTCGGCTGGGAGAGTGTATCATGATCGGCTTGTCAGCCCCCACATCAGACCTTGACGGCCACCTGGTCGTGCATGAGTTCAAACCGGACACGAAACTCAGAGATCCCGCGGCCCGGGTCAGCCGGAAAAAAACTCTGGACGGCGGTGTGTATATCGACCACAGCGGCGTCACCGACGGCGACCGTACATTTACTATTGTGATTCCATACTCTGATGATGCCTATACAATCATAAAGCGCCTGCACCGGAACTATACCAGTATCACGGTTGCCTGCCGGGAAGGGGTATTTGCCGGCACGATTGAAAAAATCCGATCCAACGAAGGCCGGACAGAGATCACGATCCTGATCGAAAAGAAGGTGTCTGCATAATGGGCAAAGGAACCATCATATCACACGACGGAGACGGACTGTATACCGTGACGGTGCGGTATGACACGTCCGGGATCTCCACCGCCATCTCAACGCTTGAGGGCATCGTTACCGAACTGGATGCCGTGATCAATGATCCGGAATCCACGGAAAGAGAGGTCCTTTTCGCAAAAATCCGCAAACTGTCCGCACAAAAACGGATTGACTATCTTTCTTCCCGCGTCCCGTATGACAAGACTGCCTCCGCATGGTGCGTGGACTTGACCAGGGACCTATCCGGCAATGTCGGAACCATCGAAATTGCACGGAACAAAGACAAGGGCCTGCTTATCCAGCCGGGTTTCGAGGGCAATGCGTCTTATGATCAGATCCGGGACGGCCGGCTCGTCCCCACCATGGCCATGTCCCCGGTCAACAGCTTTGTCAATCTCGGATTCCTGCCGGGGATGCAAAAGTGGGCGCCCGGATACCGGACCGGCACCATCACCGCCATTGATTACGGAGCCGATACCTGCGACGTGTCCCTTAATTCCGTAGCGAGCAGTCAGCAGGGCCTTAATGTCAATCAGGCCTCGTCCTTGTCAGGAGTGCCGGTGGAGTACATGACCTGCAATTCCGCGGCGTTCGTAGAGGGCGATGATGTGGTGGTCAAGTTTCAAAATTACGACTGGTCGCAGCCGACGGTGATCGGGTTCCCGGCAAACCCGAAGGCATGTAGCAGACCTCCTGTATATGTTTATCGTGTATACAATGACGGCTACATGCCTTCAATATATGGATATTCTGAATATTTTCCCGATCTGCATATAAACAGGATCATTGTCTGGAAGCTTGGATATGATGGAGATGGGTTCGTCCCTGGCGGAGGATACATTCTGCTCGATGTCGATATCGCAAGCAACACCGTGTACCCGGCGACCAACGACTGGACAGACGCGGAGCAGATCGCACTTGCAAGCGATTATATCTCCGGGCTTTCTTATACGGAAAACATGCCGACGGATGTGGCCGGGGACTGGTTTAACACGGGGCTGATGTCGAATCCCGGGGCAACATATCGGGACTGTGTGCAGGGCACGGGAGTTGATGATAGCGAAGGCTACGTCGAGGCCAAGGTCCATGAATACCATGACGGCGATGACGGCGGTCGGTACAGGGTTATGATCCCGCCAGCTCCCGTTTCGGACTATTTAGAAGGATGGCGGGAACTTTACTGCCCGGAATACGGGGGATCACCGGAATTCGTGTATAATGCCTTACGGTGGTCCGAGCTGGATGAAAACGGGCCGACATATCCGGAATCGGAATACCCGCCTTGGGATGAAAATGTCGAATGGCAGTATTGTTATACAACACAAGACGGTTTTGGGAGAGACTGGGCGGTACTGTCTCATAATTGTGGCGGGGGATCTTGGATATCGGAGGAGGACTTTGACTTTTCGATTATGTCTGGCAGATTTTGGACGCCGGACGACAGCGCCGGGGGCTATGATTTGCCGGACGGGTTCAAGAATGCGTCGTTTTTCTGTTATAAGCATCATCCTTATGGGAATGGTGGAATAGCTTATGATGTTTGCACCACCGGCCCGGACCCGGACCCGCCATACAACTGCGATTACAATCAATTTTATATTGGCGTGGGAAGCGGATTTTTAGGTAATGGGATTGTGACGCCGATTGAGACGATTGATTACGAGGAAATTTTGTATCATTATTTCGATCTCGCTCCTTTGTGCCCTACATCAAACGGCTGCGCAAGCAGGGCGGGAATTTTTGGCTCGTATCGTGTCATTAATATGGGAGACGAATTAGATTTGACTCCCTGTGAGCTGCCCTACCCTGATTCGAGGGATGACGGAATCAGGCGGGATGTGGAAACAATATGGGAACGGACGGAGTTCGGTTTCCTGATTCCCAGCCCGGCCGAGACAGGCTGTAACCATGCGGCGCTATATGGGCATATCGAAGCGGGGATGAGGTCAACATCGGCGGAAGCAGCAGAGGTTGGGACAATAGGAGAACCGGATTATCAGTCTGGCTGGGGGTGTATCGGAGATGGGAGTTTTGATAATCCGGAGACATTTTACGGTGACGATTGGGAAGACGTCCCGTCTGTCTATAACTCCCCTGTCGGGGTGTTTTTATACATCTTCGCACCGGATGCGTTCTGGTGGGTGGACCCGGTCACCGAAGAGATCATGTTCTGGGATATCCATTCGTGTCGAGAAGCCAGCCCGGAGGAAATCAATTCGTACCGAGTTTTGGATTTCGAGGAACACATTACAAGTATCCTCGGCGGCATTAAAGACACCATTGACACGACTGATGATATTCGGACGGTATACGTCGCCGGGGGGCAGTATCCATTGTCCGGCACCGGGTATGATGCGCAGTATACCACGTTCCACAAGCATTACGGATTCGAATTGAAACAGGGATTTTGCAATGAATTAAACGCAACATAGGAGAAGCATATGTCAACAAGAACACTTTCAAATCAGTTTAAGTATGAAAAAGGTATCGGGGCGGTGGATTTCAGTTCCGACACGTTCTACGTGGCTCTTATGGGAACCGGCTTTGTTTTTGACCCGGATGCCCACGGTGTATGGGCGGATATATCCGCATCCGAGATTTCCACGGCAGGCGGATATACAACAGGCGGAGAGGCGATGTCTGTCAGCTCCTCCTGGACGCAGGACGACACAAATGACCAGGCATCCATATCCTGGAACAACCACACGTTTACCGCCTCCGGTGCAGATTTTGATGCCATAGCCGCTGCCATTGTCTACGATTATACGCACGCATCGAACCTGATCGTCGGCGCCATAGAGTTCGATTCGGACATTAACGTATCCGACGGTAACAGCTTGCAGCTTCAGGATCTTGGATTTGATGATTCATAAGGCGGAAATAATAACATGAGCTTTACTGCCAAATCAGTTATACTGGATATTGCGGACAACCTGGGCGATTCTTATTTGGGTTTCCGCCAGATGG
>CAYFVA010000060.1:0-11749 GCA_964346265.1 uncultured Desulfobacterales bacterium | reverse complement strand
ACTTTGGGGATCGGATGCCCTTTTATGCTCGATTCATAATTTTCATCCAGTTCCGCCTGGGGCATTTCCACGTCAGCGAGCTCTCCGTTGAGGAATTTTTCATACCCGTTGAGATCCATGAGGCCGTGGCCGCTCAGGTTAAACACGATAACCTTTTCTTCTCCGGTTTCTTTGGCCTCTTTGGCTTTTCGTACGGCCGCGGCCACTGCGTGGCTGGTTTCCGGGGCCACGATCATGCCTTCGGTCCGGGAGAAGTCCATGGCGGCCCGGTAACATTCCAGCTGTGGAATGGCCATGGGCGTCATGAGCTTCTGTTCCACGGCCTGGGAAACCAGCGGGGACATTCCGTGGTACCGAAGGCCGCCTGCGTGGATCGGGGCCGGGATGTACTTGTGTCCCAAAGAATGCATGGGCAGCATCGGAGTCATCCGGGCCACATCCCCGAAATCATACGAGTACGGCGTCCGGGTGAGCGTGGGGCAGGAGGCCGGTTCCACCGGGATGATCTCCAGATCGGCCCCGTTGATCCTGTCATGGACGAACGGGAAGGCAAGCCCGGCAAAGTTGCTGCCGCCGCCTGCACACCCGATGATGGTGTCGACTTTATCGATACCGCCCTTTGCCAGCTGCTTTTTGGTTTCCAGTCCGATCACGGTCTGGTGGAGCATCACGTGGTTGAGGACGCTTCCCAGCGAATACCGGGTTTCTCCTGTTTTATCTCCGATGGCCGCCTCGATGGCTTCACTTATGGCAATGCCCAGGCTTCCCGGAGTATCCGGGTTCTGTTCCAGGATCTCCCTGCCGGTGGCGGTTTCCGTGCTCGGACTTGCCACGCATTCGCCGCCCCAGGTATGCATCATTACTTTCCTGAAAGGCTTCTGGTCAAAGCTCACCCGTACCATGAACACCTTGCACTGGATACCGAGAAGCGAACATGCATATGAGAGAGCCGATCCCCACTGTCCGGCTCCGGTTTCCGTGGTGAGCCGCTTGATGCCGAACTCCCTGTTGTACCAGGCCTGAGCCACGGCTGTGTTGGGCTTGTGGCTGCCTGCGGGAGAGACACTTTCGTTTTTGTAGAAAATCTTTGCCGGGGTATCCAGGAATTTTTCAAGATGTACGGCCCGGTGCAGCGGAGAGGGGCGCCACCTGTAGAGAAGGTCGAGAATGCCTTCCGGAATGTCGATCCATCTTTCGGTGCTCGCCTCCTGTTCGATCAGGTTCATGGGAAATACCGCCGAAAGCGTATCCGGCGTGATGGGTTTTCCATCCTGGCCCAACGGCGGGTTCACCGGCCCGGGAAGGTCCGCCGCCATGTTGTACCACTGTTTCGGGATTTCATCTTCTGATAAAAATATTTTGGTCTGCATTCGCTCTTTCTCCTTGTCCGAACAGAATTTTTTCCAAGCCCTGTTCCGGTTTCCGATTCATTCAAACATGTCCCCCTGTTTCTATACATAGAAGCCTGTTTTGTCAAGACGAACAGGACAACCGCATGAAATTTCATATGACGGCCATATCCGTTTGAACACAATAAAGCATGAAAGTCCTCCGGATTTCAGGCAGCAGGCGACCCGAAAGAATCATCCCTGAAATCAAAAACCTGTTCATTGCAGCCTTCCTGTATTGATAATTTCTATCATTCCTTGTTCATTCATTTAAATTAGCAATTTGCTTTAACAAAAAATTCATTCTACATATTTCTCAAAATAGAGCCTGAATGCTTCTAAAAAAAAAGAATTTGAGCTGATCGTTTACAGAAAGGGGAAATTTGATGAAAAATTTTTTTGCAACAAGATGGGGGATTGTTTGTGTAGGGGCAGTGATCGGAATTATGGCCGCACTGCTCGGATACCTTGGCAATCCCGGCAACATGGGTATCTGCGTGGCCTGCTTTGAAAGGGATATTGCCGGCGCACTGGGGCTGCACAGGGCCGGAGTGGTCCAGTACCTGCGGCCTGAAATCGTTGGATTCGTACTCGGATCAATGGCGGCCGCGCTTATTTTCAGGGAATTCAAACCCCGGGGCGGATCTGCGCCGGTTGTACGCTTTGTCCTCGGTATTTTTGCAATGATCGGTGCGCTTGTATTTCTGGGGTGCCCGTGGCGGGCCCTGCTGAGGCTGGCAGGAGGCGACGGAAATGCAGTGCTGGGAATCATCGGACTGATCGCAGGGATATGGATCGGGACCATGTTTTTAAAAAAAGGTTACAGCCTGGGCAGAACCCAGCGGTTTTCCACAGCAGCCGGATGGGTGCTGCCTGCAATATTTGCCGGGCTTTTTGTTCTTATGCTGATCTATCCACGCCCGGAAGATGCGGGAAAAAGCGGGGTGCTTTTCTACAGCATCAAAGGACCGGGAGCTGCGTATGCACCTGTTGCAATTTCACTTCTCGTTGGCCTGGGAATCGGATTTATAGCCCAAAGAAGCAGATTCTGCACCATGGGCGCGTTTCGGGACCTGATTTTATTCCGCCAGCTGCATCTGTTTTGGGGGGTGGCCGCCCTGGTGATTACGGCATGGCTGGCAAACCTTTTGCTGGGACAATTTTCCCCTGGATTTGAAAACCAGCCCGTAGCCCACACCCAACATGCCTGGAATGCCCTTGGCATGGTGCTGGCAGGTCTTGCATTCGCCCTGGCAGGCGGGTGTCCGGGCAGACAGTTGTTTCTTTCAGGAGAAGGAGACGGGGATGCTGCAATTTTTGTACTGGGCATGATTGTGGGAGCGGCGTTTTCTCATAATTTCGGCCTGGCAAGTTCGCCTGCCGGAGTAGGACCCCACGGAATCGCCGCGGTTATTATCGGCCTGGCTGTATGCCTGATTATAGGCTTTACAATGAAACCCATAAACACCGGAGCAGCAAGATGAGCAATACTGTAGATGCAAGAGGGTTGTCCTGTCCCCAACCGGTATTGATGACCCTGGATGCAATAAAAAAATCCAAAGAAACCGACATAAGCGTACTCGTTGACAACGAGGCCTCCAGAGAAAATGTGAGCAGGGCGGTGGAAAGCCAGGGCTGGCAAACAGACCGCATTACCGCCGAAGGTGACACCTTTCGCCTGGAAATCCGGAAAAGTTCAAAGTAAGGAAAAAGAGATTGGGTCTGCGTAATTTTCTCAGGGCTAACAAAAAACAGCCCGGGGTTTCCGGCCAGGATCGGGGAATCGTTGTATTTGAAAACACCAGCGAGGTGATCCGTGGTGAAAACATCCTGAAAAATGGAGGCTGGCAGATCCGGGTCATGGGGCCGCCCCCGGACATCAGAACCGGCTGCGACCTGGTCATCGAGATCCCCCTGGTATCAGAACTGGAAATTACCCGGGCTCTGGAAGAAGGATCCTGCAGGCCGTTGAAGGTGGTGCCTGTTTCCGACGGCATGCTCGAACCGGTCAGTATTTTTTTCCATCGCGATTACGGTGATTTTCTGATGGTCCAGGCGGCAAACATGAAAATTACCGTTGATAAGCAGAGTCTGACCATTGTGAATATTTCCGGCGGAGGATGCCCGGATGTGCCGTATCTGGCCGCACAAATGGTGGGCCGCCGTCTGAATGAGGCCCCGGAGCCCGGAAAGATCGGCCATACCCTGTGTGGATATGCCCTGCAGCTGGCCTTTGAGGAGATGTGCAGAAAATGTTTGCCATAGCTGGAACCGTACCTGATGAAACCTTTCCCCTGGTTTGGGCAAAGGCTCTGGTCTCAGGCCGAAACCTGGTCATTGACAGTCATTGTGTGCCGGTCAACCGGGGGACTCCTGCGCTTCTGGCAAGCGCGGCAAAGGTCTGCGATTTTTTCCGGGCAGATCCGCCCGAAGCAATCCTGGCCGGCGATATCGGCCGGGGAGGCGGCAGCCGGAAAGTATATGCCCGCCTGGAGCAGTCCCTTGCCGGCTGCAAATATTCCAGCCTGACCTTCCATTATATCCAGCCGGATGTGGACTGGCACAACCGGGTGCTGTTCGCAGTTGAGGAAATGCCTGAAAAACCCGTGCTGGTGGCGGATGCGGGGTTTATGTATGCGGCCCGAATGAGCGGCCAGGCGGCCCGCTATGATGTGTTCACCCCGGACATGGGGGAACTGGCGTTTCTGGCGGACCCGGCAGCACCCCATCCGTTCTACACCCGGGGATTTATTTTTCACGAACCGCACAGGGCACAGGAACTGATTGCCTCTGCCTATGCCCATGACAACGCTTCAGCCTGGCTTCTGGTCAAGGGGGAGAAAGATCTGGTGGCAAATGCCGAAGGCGTTTCAGAAACCATAAGCCATCCGGTGATTCCGTCCATGGAGGCCATCGGCGGCACCGGCGATATTATCACCGGTCTTGTGGCCGCATTTACCGGCCTGGGGAAAGACCCCCTGACAGCCTCCGTCCAGGCCGCAGCGGTGAGCCGTTTGGCTGGAAAACTGGCAGACCCGGACCCCGGCACCCAGGTCATCGAAATCATAGAGCGGATACCTGCGGCCCTGGAAATGTTTTTCAAATGAAAACGAGTGCTGAAGACAATCCCTGTGAAATCACTCCACAGATGACCGTGCTCGACGTGGTCAGCCGATACCGGCAGACCGAGGCGGTATTTCGTTCTTATGACTAGGCGGCTGGCGAATGCATTTGCTGCAATGCCCTGTTTGAAACTCTTGCAGATGTGGCGGACAAATACCATCTGGATCTTGCCCGGCTGCTTTGCGAACTAAGCCATCAAGTGAAATAACTTACACATCTTGCTTGACTTGAAAACCCGGATGTCATTACAATCAGCCAATGTTTATTCCGGCCGCAAGAGAAGAAATGGATGCACTGGGATGGTCTCGACTGGATATCATCCTGGTGACCGGAGATGCGTACATCGATTCCCCGTACATTGGAGCTGCCCTGATCGGAAAGGTCCTGATGGACCAGGGATACCGGGTGGGGATCATTGCCCAGCCCGACACCGGATCCGGTGCGGACATCACCCGGCTCGGCGAACCCGCGCTTTTCTGGGGGATCACAGGCGGATGCGTGGATTCCATGGTGGCCAACTATACCGCCACAAAAAAGTTCAGAAACGATGACGATTACACCCCCGGCGGAGTCAATGACAAACGGCCGGACCGGGCCGTGATCGTGTACACGAACCTGGTTCGCAGACATTTCAAATCCACCGTTCCCATCGTGCTCGGCGGCATAGAGGCGAGCCTCAGACGGATCAGCCACTATGATTTCTGGTCCGGCCGGATCAGGCGGTCGATCCTGTTTGACGCAAAAGCGGATTACCTGGTGTACGGAATGGGGGAAAACACCGTTGTCCGACTTGCCCGCCACCTGGAAAAGGGGCTGGACCCTTCCGGAATCGAGGGACTCGGGTATATTTCCAGGGACCCGGTAAAAAGTTATTTGGAACTGCCCTCTTTCGAGTCGGTGAAAAATGATCATGAGCAATTCACCCGGGCGTTTCTCCTGTTTTACGAGAACAGTGATCCGGTAACGGCCCAAGGGCTTGTGCAAAAGCACGCAGACCGGTATCTGGTCTTGAACCGGCCGGCGGATCCGCTTTCCACAAAAGAGCTGGACAGGGCATACGGACTTTTCTTTGAACGCGACCTTCATCCGCTGCACAAAAGAGAGGGGGAGGTTCGGGCCCTGGATACGATCCGGTTTTCCATCCCCACCCACAGGGGATGCTACGGCCAGTGCCGTTTCTGTTCCATCGGGGTCCATGAAGGCACCACCGTGACCTGGCGCAGCGAAGGATCCATTGTCAAAGAGGCTGAAGCGATAACCAGAACCCCCGGGTTCAAGGGGATCATTCACGATCTGGGCGGCCCCACCGCCAACATGTACGGGTACGAGTGCGATAAAAAACTTTGGAAAGGCATCTGCCGGGACAGGCGGTGCCTGACGCCCCGGCCGTGCAAAAGCCTGAAACCGGACCATTCCGCACAGATCCGGCTTCTGGACCGGGTCCGCCGGGTGGAAGGAGTGCGCAAGGTGTTTGTCAGCTCCGGCATACGGTACGACCTGATCCTGGAGGACAACAATGCAGGCAAACCATATCTTCAAAAGGTAGTGGGTCACCATACGGGAGGCCAGATGAAAGTGGCGCCCGAACATTCGGTCCCAGAAATCCTCAAACTCATGGGCAAGCCGCCCGTGGATTCGCTTTTACAATTCAAATCCCTTTTTGACCGGACAACCCGGGAATCCGGCAAGAAACAGTTTCTGACCTATTATCTCATCGCCGCCCACCCGGGATGCCGAATGGAGGACATGAAACAGCTCAGACATTTCACGGGGTCGGCTCTTAAAATCAATCCCCGGCAGGTCCAGATTTTTACACCGACCCCTTCAACCGTGTCCACCCTGATGTACTGCACCGGACTGGACCCGTTCACGGGAAAACCCGTGTTTGTGGAAAGAAACATGAAAAACCGGGAAAAACAGAAAGCACAAATGTTCAAAACCTTCCAGGGAACCGGACCGGAAAAAAGAAAACACAAAAGGAGAAAAACCAATGGAAAAAAGGGAGATGAACCCGGGAAAAATCCTTGAACTATCCGGGATGTACTGGCAGACCTGTACGCTGCACGCCGGTGTAAAACTCGATATCTTCACGGCCATAGGAGACGGCGTTGTGGATGCGGAACACCTGGCCGACATCCTCAAGGGGGACCACAGGGGAGTGGAAATGCTCCTGAACGCACTTTCCGCCATGGCCCTTATCAGCAAAAAAGAGGCAGCCTACGAGAACACCCCTTTGAGCCGGACCTATCTGTGTGCGGACTCGGAACAGTATATCGGCCACATGATCATGCACCACCATCATCTTATGGCCTCCTGGAACCAGCTCGCCGAGACCGTCACAGCAGGGGGCCCCGTGGAAGAATTCTCGTCATGGACCCGGGATGAAGAGCAGCGGGAAAGTTTTCTGATGGGGATGTTCAACAACTCCATGAATACGGCCCCCAAAATCATGCCGCTGGTGGACCTGTCCGGCTGCGAAACTCTTCTGGATCTTGGCGGCGGGCCCGGCACATACGCCATCCATTTCTGCATGAACCACCCCGGACTTTCCGCCACCGTGTTCGATCTTGACACAACGGAACCCTTTTTTGAAAGGACTGTTGCGTCTTTCGGCCTTGAAGACCGGATCGGCTTCCAGCCGGGGAATTATCTCAATTCCGGGATCAGGGGGAGCTATGATGCGGTGTGGCTCTCTCACATCCTCCATGCAGAGGATGATGAAAACTGCCGCCTCCTGCTCCGGAAAACCCGCGATGTTTTGAACGAAGACGGAATGATCGTGATCCACGACTTTATTCTGGAAGACACCCGGGATGCGCCGTTGTTTCCTGCGCTTTTTTCGTTGAACATGTATCTTCGAACAAAAGGAGGCAAAGCCTACAGCAAAACGGAAATCACCAAAATGCTCGAGCAGACGGGATTCAGGGATATCTCCTTTACACGGGTGGACATTCCCAATGAATCCGGACTCTTCTTTGCAAAAAAATAGCGCCCCTCCCGCGGGTTTCCATGGGAGAGACGCCGTGTGCAAGGAAATCAGAATGTAAACCTGTGTTCAGGAGTGAAAGAGACGCTTTTGCTACCTCCAGCAGCCTGCGCCCGGGCCTCTTTCAAAACCGCCCCGGTACATGGAACCGTGATAGTTCATGCCGCCGCCTTTGGCAGAACCCCCTCTTTTTCCGTGGTGCATGCCGCCGAATCCGGCATGCGGACCGAACCGGAAATCAGGTGCGACCTTTTTGGCGTTGAGCATGAAATCGATTCTCTTTTCCATTATTTTGGCCTTGAGGTCGGCAATTTCTCCTGCAAGATTTTTCAATTCAGCCGCATCAGGAGAAGAAGTGTCCAGCAGAATGCTCATGTTCGCCTTTTTTGCGGTCAGTTCCGTCCTGATTGATGCGGTTTCATCAATGAAATTCTGCTGAAGGGCCTTCAACTGATCCTGCTGTTCCGTTGAAAGAGCATTCCACATGCTTTCGTACCGGGACTCCGGGGCTTGCCGGTCCACGGGCATTCCCCCCTTTCCCATATGGTGGCCGGTTTTTCCCCCGCCATAGGCGAATGCACCTGCGGATAAAGCGATGACCGCCGCAAAAGCCAATGTAATGATGATGGACAATTTCTTTTTCATGATATCCTCCGTTTCTTTTGGGTTGTTAATAACTCACATGTTTTCAATTTTTTACGTTCCGGTTTTGTTGCCGTTCATCAACAACATAAAGCAATGGCTGTGCCATTCTTGAAAAAAAATTATAACCGTTTGAAATACAAGAGATATTTTTACAAAGCACTCTCCTCTCCTCCTGATTCCCGGCACCGCCCTGTATACTTTTTACCCGGATTTTCGACCGACATGTATACAAACTCCCCAAAGGCCACAAGCGGCGCCGGAGCAATCGAATAATTCGGTCTTGTGTGTATTTTTTATACAGGATAGGATAAATGAATGCCGAACCCGTGGGCAAGAGCTTTGAAAATATTGCGTATCGCCTTCAGGCATCATTATTGCTTCAATTCATGTACAGGATGAAAAAACAGTGGGTTTTGAAATAATGAAAAAAGACAACAAAAACAGCAGCCTCCGGGTATCTCCTTTTATTGTCCTGGGCGTATTTTTGATACTGGTGCCGATATTTGTGTTCATCAGCATGAAAGCCGTGTCCGAACACAAGCAACAGACAATGGAAAGACTCACAGGCAAAGGGGTGTTCCTGATCCGGGCCGTTGAAGCAGGTACCAGGACGGGAGTTTTGGACATGCAGTGGGGGGCCGCCCGGGTGCAGCGGCTTGTATCGGAAACCTCCTTTCAACCCGGGGTGGCGTATATCCTTATCACCGATCAAAACGGAAAGATCCTGGCGCACAGTGATCCAAAGATGGTCGGGAAAACCCGGGAACATATGCCGGAAATCGGGCACGCAGATTCCGGGGAAAAATTTTTTTCAAGACAACTTTCCAAAGACGACAAAAACAATGTATTCGAGGTTTTCAAGAGTTTTACCCCTGAACAGCGCCCTGACGTGCGCCGGGAACCACATCACCGGATGCGCCGTTTCATGAATCAGGACAGGGGGGAAAGCGGACAGCGGTCCACACATTCCATGAACCTGAATGATTCTCTTGATCCGAAAAGCGGAAAAATGGACTGGTGCCGGTCAAGGTTTCGGAGAAATCCAGTGAACGGGAAAACAATCGAGACCTTTATTTTTGCAGGTATTGATATGAAACCCGCCGAGCGAATTCATCAACGATTTGTCCGAAGAACGGTGGGAACGGCTGCCGTTCTGTTTCTGATAGGGGTTGCAGGAATGATCGGGTTGTTTTCCTTCCAGGCCTACCGGTCCGCCAGGTCTTCCCTTACCCGGGTCAAGGCGTTTTCAGACAATGTCATCCAGAACATGCCGGCCGGACTGATCACACTGGACCCGGACATGAACCTCACATCGTTGAACCGGACGGCCCGGGACATCTTCAAGGCCGAAGACACAATCGACCTTCCCGGCCCCATGGTGGAGATGGCCCGAAGATCCAGAGACTCAAAGCAAACCGTGTCGGATGAGATACAGCTCTTTTCGGCCCCGGGAGAAAAACTGCGTCTCGACATCAGCGTCTCTCCGATATTTACAGAATCAACGGAGATCGAAGGGTTCATGATCCTGTTCAAGGATCTCACCGAACTTACCGAGCTGAAGAACGAGATCGAGAAAAACAGACGGCTTGCAGCAGTCGGGAAACTCGCCGCCGGCATCGCCCACGAAATCAGGAACCCGTTAAGCTCCATCAAGGGGTTTGCCACGTATTTCAAGGAGCGGTACAAGACAGTGGACCCGGACAGGCAGACCGCCGAAATCATGGTAAGCGAGACCGAAAGACTTGACCGGAGCGTCACCCAGCTTCTGGAATTTGCAAAGCCCATGACGGTGTCGGTACAGGAGATCCCGGTCCGGACGCTTTTCGACCATGCATTGAGCCTTGTGAAATATGATCTGGAAAAGCATTCGATAATACCCGGGATCGACATTGAAACCGAAAGAGAGACGATCCGGACCGATCCGGACCGGATCAACCAGATCCTTTTGAACCTGTTTCTCAACAGTATCGACGCCATGGAAAACGGAGGAGACCTCGACCTTGCCGTCAGGGACCTCGAGGACGGATCCGGGATTGCAATTGAAGTGGAAGACAGCGGGATCGGGATCGATCCGGAATACATCGACCACATCTTTGATCCCTATTTCACCTCAAGACCCCAGGGTACGGGACTGGGCCTGTCAATGGTCCAGAAAACGGTTGAAGCCCTTGGCGGAGAGATCCGGGTGGAGAGCGGAAAAGGAGAAGGAACCTGTTTTACCATTACATTGCCCCAGAACGAAAACCAAAGGAGCAGCAACGATGAAAACCGATAAAAGCGTATTGGTGGTGGATGATGATCCCGCCCACCGGGAGATGCTGAAAACCCTTGTTTCCGGATGGGGATACACGGTCGAGCTTGCCTCGGACGGGCCTGAAGGTGTGGACATGATCAAAGAGAGGCCGTTTGATATCGTACTCATGGACATGCGCATGATCCAGATGTCCGGCATGGAAGCGCTTGAAGCCATCAAAGAGTACAACCCGTCGGTGCCTGTGATCATCATGACGGCGTACTCCTCGGTTGAGACAGCGGTTGAGTCTCTTAAAAAAGGAGCCTATGACTACCTGACCAAACCTCTTGATTTTGAAAAACTCAAATTACTCCTGGACCGGATTATCGAAAACATTTACCTGAAGCAGGAGAACCTGGCGCTTAAAAATTCACTGGGAAAACGATTTTCAAGGGAAAACATCATCGGCAAGAGCAAAAAAATGACCGAGCTTCTGCAGACGGTGGAGATGGCAGCGCCCACGGACGCCAATATCCTGATATCCGGCGAATCCGGCACCGGCAAGGAGCTTATTGCCGAGGCGATCCACCAAAACAGCCCGAGACAGGAATTTTCTTTCATTAAAATCAACTGCGCCGCCATCACGGAAACGTTACTGGAATCGGAACTGTTCGGCCATGAAAAAGGCGCGTTCACCGGCGCGGACAAAAAGAGAAAAGGGCTTTTTCAAAAGGCGGACAGGGGAAGCATCCTGCTCGATGAAATCGGGGAGATGAGCCTTGCCATGCAGGCAAAGCTCCTGCGGGTGATACAGGAAAAGGAGGTGACACCGGTGGGCGGTGAAAAAAGCATTCCAGTGGATGTGCGGATCATTGCCTCGACCAACAAGGATCTCAAAGTCCTTGCCGGGACCGGGGATTTCCGGGAAGATCTTTTTTTCCGGCTCAACGTGGTTTCCCTGTCCATGCCACCCCTGCGGGAGCGGCCCGAGGATATTCCCGAGCTTGCCCTCCGGTTCCTGGAAACCTATGCCGGAAAGAACAACCGCAGGATCAGCGGTTTCACGCCGGAGGCCATGGACGCCATGATCCGGTATGAGTGGCCCGGGAACGTCCGGGAACTGATCAACTGCGTGGAGAGGGCGGTGGTGCTGGCCCGGCATGAAAATCTTACTCTTGAAGACCTGCCGTTTTCCAAAAAAGAATCCGAAACTCCGCCTCCCGGTTTGACGGACTTCGGGGACCGGCCCCTTTCGGAAATCGAAAAACAGGCCGTGCTCAGCACCCTTGAATCCACCAAGGGAAACCGCAGTGAAGCAGCCAGACGCCTGGGGATCACCCGGAAAACACTTCTGAAAAAACTCAAGCAGTATAA
>CAYFVA010000059.1:9572-11769 GCA_964346265.1 uncultured Desulfobacterales bacterium | reverse complement strand
TTTTACAGAATTTTTACACACCCGCCTTGTGTTTTGTGGTTCAGATCTTTATATACAATTTAATGACCCAAAAGAGCGAAAAAATAGCAATTGTATCCATGGGGGGAATCTTTCCCGGCGCCCCTGACGTGGATGCCTTTGCCTCCAACATACAAAACAGGAAAGAGTCCATTATCGATGTTCCCAGACACCGGTGGGTTCTTGATAAAGACAAGGTGCTGTCTGACCGATATGAACCGGATACGGCAGTATCTTCAAGGGCCGGGCTGATCCGTGATTTCCGTTTCGACCCGTACGGGTACAACCTGGATCAGGGACTTCTCGAAATTCTGGATCCTGTCCACCAACTATCCCTTCAGGTTGGAAAACAGGCACTGGCCCCTGTTACACTGACAGGTGATCAGAAGAAAAACACCGGCGTGATTCTGGCGGCCATTTCCCTTCCCACGGAGCGCTCCTCCGAACTTGCATGGCGGATTCACAAAAAAGGAGCTGCGGAACGGATTCCTCCCCGCCAGGCCATTGCGTCAACCGTGGTTTCTTATCCGGCGGCTCTTCTGGCAAGAGCTTTGGGACTTGAAGGGGGAAGTTTCACCCTGGATGCGGCCTGCGCTTCGTCCCTTTATGCCGTGGATCTGGCCTGCCGGGAACTTGCCGCCGGAAGAGCGGATGTGATGCTTGCAGGGGGAGTTTCAAGACCGGACTGCCTGTATACCCAGATCGGGTTCACCCAGCTTCAGGCACTCTCTCCAAGCGGAAGATGCGCTCCGTTTGACGTGAGTGCCGACGGTCTCGTCGTCGGTGAAGGGGCCGGGGTGGTGGTATTGAAAAGACTGTCTGATGCAGTTGCCGCAAAAGACCGGATTTACGGGGTCATAACCGGCTGCGGCGCATCCAACGACATAGAAGGCAACCTGGTGGCGCCTGCTTCGGACGGACAGGTGCGGGCCATGAAAGAGGCGTACCAACAGGCCGGCTGGTCTCCGTCGGATGTGCAGTACGTGGAGTGCCACGGTTCTGCCACCCCTGTCGGGGACAAAGTGGAACTTTCCTCCATGTGCGAAGTCTGGGAACAGGCGGCTGCACCTTCCGAAAGCATTGCGCTGGGGTCGGTCAAATCCATGACCGGCCACCTGTTGACCGCTGCCGGGATCTGCGGGATGATCAAAACCCTTGTGGCCATGAACCAAAAATTTTTCCCCCCTTCTGCCAATTTCACAAAGGCGCCGGATGACAGTCCCTTGAACGGATCGATGTTCCATGTGCAGACCCGGGCCGAAGAGTGGCCGGTTCCAAACGGGTCCAACAGCCGGAAATGTGCGGTAAGCGCATTCGGGTTCGGGGGGATCAATGCCCATGTGCTGATCGAGGAATATAAAGAAAACAGCGAAAACTCATTTCCCGTATCCGTCCGGCCCATGCCGGAAGACCGTCCCGTGGCGGTGGTGGGCATGGAAATCCTCACCGGAAGCGCGAACGGGCTTGAAGATCTTGTCAGCCAACTCCTCAAAGAGGATGACGACGATCTTTCCGGACAGACAAAAAAAGACCTTTTCATGGATTCGCTGCCGGTTGAAGCCGGGGAATTCCGGATTCCGCCGAACCAGATGCCGGACATTCTATCAAACCAGATACTGGCGCTCAAGGCGGCCAAAAACGCACTCACGGATGCGGGTATCTCTCCCCGGCCGGGAAAGAAGGACCCGCAGCGAACCCGTTTCGGAGCGGCAGTGGGAATCGAATTCGATTTCCGGGCCACGGACTACCACATACGGTGGAAGGCCGCAAACGAAAACGAAACCGATCTTCCCGGTTCTCCCCTCACCGCGCCTCGCACGCTGGGGGCCCTGGGCGGTATTGTGGCAAGCCGTGTGGCCAGGGAATTCAAACTCGGCGGCCCGTGTTTTACCGTATCCGCAGGCGAGGCGTCCGGGCTCAAGGCAATCGATATCGGGGCGGATTTTATCCGTTCCGGCCGGACGGATGTGTTTTTGTGCGCAAGCGTGGATACGGCATCCGACATCAGACAGCAGGCAGTGAACCGTGCCTTGAACTCATCTGCTGAAACCGGTTTCTCCATTCCGCTTGATGAGCGGACGGACGGGACAACTCCGTCGGAAGGCGCCTGCGCCGTGGTTCTAAAGCCTCTGGACCGTGCGGTCCGGGACAACGACCGGATCTACTGCGTGATAAAGGG
>CAYFVA010000059.1:0-9472 GCA_964346265.1 uncultured Desulfobacterales bacterium | reverse complement strand
GAAAGGGCTGCGGACAACTCTTCGGTTTCAATGGACTCCATTGATCTGTACCAGGCACATGCACGGGGAGAGAAAACCCAAGACCATCTTGAAGCAAAAGGCTTGAATACAGCCTTCAAAAACCGGGATAACGAGGATAAAGGGTTTTGCGCGGTCCATCCGGCAGCCTCGCTTATCGGGGACACAGGCGGTGTTTCAGGGCTTGCCTCTTTTATCACTGCTGCCGCATCCGTGTATTCAAAAACATTTTACCCGGCAAAAGGATACAGACACCCCGGGTTTGACAACTGGAACCGGGATCGATTCCATATACCGGTTCATCCCGCGTTCCTGCCGGGGAAATCCGATAATTCGAAAAGACGTGCCTGCATCGGTTCCATGACAAAGGACGGCTGCTCCTCCCACGTGATCATCGAAGAATATACATCAGGCCCCCAATCACCTGACAAACGATTTCTCTCCCAATTTTCCGACAAAGCGATCTTTCTGGTAAAAGGGAGAGACACCGCAGATCTTCTTTTCCGTCTCGATGATCTTGAGATTCTTGCAGAAGGGGAATCTTCGATTTTCCATGCATCCCGGAAATGGTATCGTCAAAACCGAAACGAGACCCGGGACGGCAGATGCTTTATCTCCATCATCGCCGGGAACAGGGAGGCGTTTGATGCACACCTTCAAACCGCCCGTTCCTGTGTGAAAAACGGCAGAAAATCTGAGCCCGTCCGGAGTGAAGGGGTCGCTTACACGCCTGAGCCTTTGGGGCTTTCCGGAAAGACCGCGTTTGTATATCCGGGTTCGGGCAACCATTTTCCAGGCATGGCAAGAGAGCTCGGTGTTTTGTTTTCCGATGTTCTCACCGATCTTGAAAGCAAAGGAGCCTCTCTTTCCAAAATGCTCCAGCCCAAACTTTTTTATCCACAGAGGATCGACTGGCCCGGCCGTTGGCAGGAGGATGCAGCAGAGAAAATCCAGCGGGATATCCATGCCATGATTTTCAGCCAGGTGTCATTCGGCCTGTTCATGACGCGGATTGCCGAACGCTTCCACCTTCGTCCGGATGCCGCAGTCGGACACAGCCTGGGGGAATCCGCATCCCTTTTTTCCCTGGGAGTATGGAATGACCCGGAAGAGATGCTGCACCGGATGGAAGGATCCGATCTTTTTACAAGACAGCTTGCCGGGGATTTTTTGTGTGCAAAACAGCACTGGAATATCTCCAAAGAGAAGACGGTCCGGTGGGCGGCGGCCTCTGTAAACCGTACCAGGGATTTTGTGGACGATTGGATCAAAAGGTATCCCCGGCTTTACCGGCTGATCGTGAACGCCCCTCAAGAAACCGTGATCGGGGGAGAAGAAAGCGAAGTTCACAGGTTTATAAAGGAAACCGGGTGCGGGGCCCAAATGATCGACGGCGTGGTCAGCGTCCACTGCCCGATTGCCGAACATGCGTCAAAGGAATATTTTGATCTTCACAGGTTCGAATGCAGCAAAGTGGAAGGGATTGATTTTTACTCCTGCCATACAGGGAAACCATACATTCCCGAAACCTCTGCCACTGCCCAATCGATACTGGACCAGGCGTTGTACGGATTCGATTTTACGGAACTGATCCGAAACGCCTATGCAGACGGGGTCCGCCTGTTTGTGGAAATGGGGCCCGGTGCCTCCTGCACCCGGCTGGTCCACAGGATCCTGGAATCAAAAGACATCCTGTCCCTGTCTTTGTCCTCCTCTGCCCTCTCCTGCCGGGACTCCCTACGGAACGCCGCAGCCCTCCTCTGGGCCCACGGCGTGGATATCGATATCGCCCCGCTTTTCCGTGAAAACCCAGCGCGTGGCACACCGAAATCAAAGCGTATCAACGACGGAAAAATGCCCGAATCGATGCATATGCAAAAGACTTCTGATAAAGCCGGAAATAAAAACAGGTCTGCAGCATTTGAAAAGCCCGACTGCCGGAATACGCATGATATGCACGAAAAGCCGAGTGCCTTCCGAACCACGGAAAACCGGGACAAAAACTCACCTCGTCAATCCGACGGGGAAAAAGGAACGATAAAACGAACCATCGCGAAAAAACCGGTTCATACTACGTATTCAGCCCATGAAAAATTTCTCGATTTCACCCGGCAGAACCTTGCGGCCATGGAAGAAAACTTTGCCATGCTTTGCAAGCTTGCCGGCCGAATGAAAGCCGACCGGATTGGAAATGGAGAAGAGAAAAATTCACCACAGCCTTTTGGTGTACATGAGGCTGCACAATTGGCGGCAAAAGATCGAAAAGCGGAGGATCAGACGTCTGACAGGCAAGATGAGGTTCTTTTCGACCGGGACATGTGCATGGAGTTCGCCAAGGGCAAAGCCGCCAATGTCCTCGGAGAGACGTTCCAGCCCGTGGATGACCATCCGGTACGGGTGAGGTTGCCGGACGAGCCGTTGATGCTGGTGGACCGGATCCTGGACATTCAGGGAGAGATGCTTTCACTGACCTCGGGAAAAATCGTCACCCAGCACGATGTGACCAAACATGCCTGGTATCTCGACGGGAACCGGGCCCCGGTTTCCATCACCATCGAAGCCGGACAGGCGGATCTCTTCTTATGCTCCTATCTCGGCATCGACCACGTGGTCAAAGGGAACAGAAAATATCGCCTGCTGGATGCAAAGGTCACGTTTCACCGCTCTCTTCCAAGACCCGGAGAGACCATTGAATTTCATATCGAAATCGACCGGTTTTTACAACAGCAGGATGTGTATCTGTTCTTTTTTCATTACAAGGGATATATCGGCAATGAGCTTCTGATCTCCATGCGGGACGGATGTGCCGGATTTTTCACCGAAGAGGAAGTGGAAAACTCCAAGGGAATCATCCTCAAGGAGGAGGAACAGGTACCGGTTGTGCCGCCTGTGAACACCCCGAAACCGCAGGTTCCCATGAAAGTGGAAGCCTATGATGACCGGCAGGTGGAGGCAATAAGACAGGGGGATCTGGAAACGGCATTCGGGGAGCCGTTCAAGGGTCTGGTCCTCGGGACCCACTTGAGGCTGCCCGGCGGCCGGCTTCATCTTATCGACCGGGTGACCCGGCTCAACCCGGAAGGCGGGCGGTTCGGACTCGGCTCCATCAAAGCAGAGGCCGACATAACACCCGATGCCTGGTTTCTCACTTGCCATTTTATCGATGACATGGTAATGCCGGGAACGCTGATGTATGAATGCTGTTCTCATGCGCTTCGAATACTGCTTCTGAGAATGGGATGGGTCTCTTTGAGAGAAGATGTCCATTATGATATCATCCAGGGCGTTGAGAGCGATCTGAAATGCAGGGGACCGGTCACCGCCCGGACGAAAAAGGCGGGATACTATGTGGAGATCAAGCAGATCGGGTATATGCCCGAACCTTATGTGATTGCGGACGCCCATATGTTCGCGGACGATCTCAGGATCGTCTGCTACCGGGATATGGGCATCAGAATCGCCGGTCTGACCGGCACGGAAATGAAAGAATTTTGGAGTTAATGGATGAAATATTCAAAAGTTTATATTGAATCATTCGGGTATGAACTTGCCCCTGACGTGGTAACCACGGAAGAGATAGAAGACCGGCTGCAGCCGTTCTTTGATGCGGTTGGGTTTCAGAAGGGACAGCTCGAAGCCTTGACCGGTATAAAAGAAAGAAGGTACTGGGACCATGACCACACCCTGGCAGACGGTGCCATCAAAGCGGGAAGAAAAGCAATCGACGCCTCCGGCATCCCGGCCGAAAAGATCCAGGGCCTGGTGTTCTGCGGCGTCTGCAGGGACGGATTCGAGCCCGCCACCTCGTGCGCCATTGCGGACGCGCTGAACATCAGCAGAAACGGCCAGGTCTATGACGTATCCAACGCATGCCTGGGCGTCATCACCGGGCTCGTCCAGGTGGCCAACGCCATCGAGCTCGGCCAGATCCGGGCCGGACTCGTGGTCTCCTGCGAAACCGCCCGGCAGATCGTCGATTCCACCATAGAGGAGATCAACCGACACAAGAGCGTTGAGTTTTACAAGGACGCCGTCGCCACCATGACCGGCGGTTCCGGAGCTGTGGCCGTTCTGCTCACGGACGGTTCGTTTGACAACCAAAATGATGCAAGACACGCGATCACATGCGGCACGGTAAAGAACGCCATACAGCACCACGATCTTTGCCACTGGGGGTTCGAAGAAAAGGGAATGCCCACCGATTCAAAGATCGTCATGCGGACCCGGGCCCAGCAGGTTCTGGAAAACGGGGTCGGACTTGCAGTGGAAACATTCCGGGAATTTCTCAACGAGTTTGATCTCAAGCGGGAGGATGTGGACAAATTCATTGCCCACCAGGTAGGAGCGCTTCATCACCAGTCCTTTTACGGTGCACTGGATATTGACATGAAAAAGGATTTTGCCACGTTTCCCTTCCTCGGGAACGTGGGCACGGTATCGCTGCCCATCAGCGCGGCCATAGCCGATGAGAGAGGATTTCTGGAAAAAGGCGACTTTGTGGTGTTCATCGGCGTGGGCAGCGGCCTGAACTGCCTGATCATAGGAGTCGAATGGTGAAACGGGTGATCAACAGCAAAACCGTTTCCACGGAAGAGTTCAGGGACATCTACCCGTTTGCATCCAATTATGCATCCATCAACGGGTTTGACATGCACTACGTGGATGAGGGGACCGGCAAGCCCGTGATCATGGTGCACGGCAACCCCACCTGGTCCTTTTACTACAGAAGAATCATACAGGAGCTTTCAGGCAACTTTCGCACCATCGTGCCGGACCATATCGGATGCGGCCTTTCGGATAAGCCCGGGGATGACTGGTATGACTACACACTTGAACAACGGGTGGCTGACCTGGACCGCCTTATATCCACCCTCGGCATTGAAGAAAAGATCACCTTTATCCTCCACGACTGGGGCGGGATGATCGGTCTCTCCTGGATCCTTGACAACCCGGACAGAGTGGACCGGATCGTAATCACCAACACGGCCGGATTTTTTCTTCCTGAAAACAAATCCTTTCCCCTGCCTCTTACATTCATTAAACATGTACCGTTTTTGTCCACTCCCCTTGTGCTCGGGCTCAACCTGTTTGCAAGGGGAGCGGTTCATCTTGCCGCCCGCACCCGCCTGGATCGTAAGGTCAAAAAAGGGCTCACCGCCCCGTATAACAGCCCGGCCAACCGGATCGCCACATTGCGGTTCGTACAGGACATCCCGTTGACGCCGGAAGACCGGTCATACCGAATCGTGGAACAAGTGGAAAAAGAGCTTTTCCAACTCAACGATCTGCCGGTCCTGATTCTATGGGGAGCAAAGGATTTCGTATTTGACATGCACTTTTTCAGAAAATGGGAGCGTATGGTGCCGAACGCACAAACCCGGGTGTTTGAAAATGCAGGCCATTATCTTTTCGAGGACCGGCCCGATGAAACCTGCCGTCTGATCCGCGATTTTCTGGACAGTGGATAGCTGTTCACTTTGACTTTTTACAAACTGTCAGGTATACCATGAACCATGGCTGATAAAAAATCCAAAGAAGAAAAAAAGCAGGCCAAAGAGGAGAAAAAAAAACAGAAGCAGGCCGCGAAAGAAAAGAAAAAAACTGACAAGGCTGCGGACAAAAAAGAAAAAAAAGCAGCCAAAGATCAGGATTCTCCTCCGGCCGAACAGGGAACCGAACCTGCAGAGAAAAAAAAGGCAGGTTTACTCAAACGAGTGACTTCTGTTTTTTCCTTGAAAAAAATTGCTGTCACGCTTTTGATTCTGCTGGCTGTCGGGGCGTCCGCCTACACAGTGTATCATTTTTATTTCAAAGGGGATGACAAGGCCTCAACCTACCGGAAAAGCGTTCTCGAAAATGTGGACATACCGGATGAGATGCTGGAATTCACCTTTCATCAAATGCCCAAGCTCTATGACGCCCTGAAAACTTATGACCGCTACAGCACACTGATCAATGCAGAAATAGAGCGGATCCGGACCATTGGAAACCAATACCCGGAACAGGAAGACATCGTATCCGACCAGGTGGAGACCTGGACGGATCGGAAAGAGGACATGGACGAAGTCTATGATGAAATTGAAAACGAAATCAAGGAGTTGTACGTCCTCTTCCATGTGAACCAGGAAAAAGGTGAGACGCAAATCACTGATACAAAAGAAGATCTGTATACACAGGCGGATAATATCCTCAAACAGATGGAGCCGTATGTACAAAAACTTTCCAGTCGGAAGGAGAAAAAGCCGGCCGGACTGATATCGAACTTGATTTACAAAGTAAAGAACATATTCAAATGAAAAATTTCACCAATATTTCACAGGGCCTGAGACACACCGCAATGGAGCACCCCCACAAAAGAGCGGTGGTGTATCCTTCCGGAAGGGATGCCAAAGGCAGGGTGACTTACAGCCAGATCACTTTCCGGCAGCTTGACGCAGAATCCGACCGCCTTGCATACGGTCTTGAAAAGGCCGGAATCATAAGGGGAACCCGGACGATACTCATGGTTCCGCCGAGCATAGAATTTTTTCATATCATCTTTGCCATGTTCAAAACAGGGGCCGTACCCGTGGTGGTGGACCCGGGCATGGGCGTTGACCGGATGGTGACCTGTTTTTCAAAAGGAAAGCCGGACGCGTTTATCGGAATTCCAAAAGCCCATCTCCTTCGGAAACTGAAACCACGATTTTTCAAATCCGTGAAAAAATGGGTCACCGTGGGCAGACGGCTTTTCTGGGGCGGACACAGCCTTGAGAGTCTCTTTCTGGACAAAGAGGAACCGTATCCCTGCGCCCGGACCACGAAAAACGAAACCGCTGCCATTGTATTTACAACCGGCAGTACCGGCCCTGCAAAAGGGGTGGTGTATACGCACGGCAACTTTGAAGCACAGATCAGGCAGATCGCAACCCATTTTGATATCCGAAACGATGAAATCGATCTGCCCACCTTTCCGTTGTTTGCCCTGTTTGATCCGGCGCTTGCCATGACCGCAGTGATCCCGGACATGGACCCGACAAGGCCTGCCAGGGCCAATCCGGAAAAAATCTTTGAAGCCATTGAAGACCACGGTGTCACCAACATGTTCGCATCCCCGGCCCTCCTTCACCGGCTGGGCAAATACGGCAGGCAAAAGGGGATTCGAATGGATTCCCTCAGACGTGTTGTATCCGCCGGCGCCCCGGTGAGTCCTGCTTCAATCGAACAGTTTTCTTCCATACTTTCAAAGAAGGCTCTCATTCATACCCCGTACGGAGCCACGGAAGCGGTTCCGGTGATCTCCATCTCGTCTGACGAAATTCTTTCGGATACCAGACAGCTTACGGAAAAAGGCTTCGGCATCTGCATCGGCCGGCCGATCCTGAACACCGGGGTAAAGATCATCAAAATCACGGACGAGCCGATTACCCAGCTGCGGGAAAATCATTTTCTTGCTCCGGGTGAGGTCGGGGAGATCATCGTCAACGCACCTCTTGTGACCAAACAGTACTTTGATGACCGCAACGAAGACACCCTCGCCAAAATTCCGGACGCCTCCGAGGGCATCTGGCACCGGATGGGTGATCTGGGCTGGGAGGACAAAAAAGGTCGAATCTGGTTCTGCGGCAGAAAAAACCACCGGGTGGAGACAGGCGAGGAAACGTTGTTCACTGTTCCCTGTGAGAGCATATTCAATAACCACGAGGATGTCTTCCGGTGTGCCCTGGTGGGCGCGGGGGAAAAGGGAAGTCAGGTGCCGGTGATCTTTGCGGAACCCGTTTCCGAGGAAATCGATGAAAAAGCTTTGATCCGGGAACTTTACGAGCTTGCTGCATCCAATCCACTCACACGGGACATTCAGCACATTTTCATCAAAAAGGATCTGCCTGTGGATATCCGCCACAACTCAAAAATATTCAGGGAAAAGCTGAAAGGCACCGCTGAAAAACTGCTGGAAAAAAAAGGAGCCTAACAGGAACAAAAACCACGAATTTACGGCCGAGTCCCCACACCTGACACTGAAACCTAACACCTGATACCTAATGCCTAATACCTAACACCTGCTTCCCCCCTATCAGTCCGGCAGAAGGTCGTAAAAATAGAGCATGGTATCCGACCGGGTCACAATGCCGATGATCGCATCTTCATCGTCCATCACCGGAATTCTGCCGATATCGTACCGGATCATCAGCCGGGCCGCCTCCATCGCACTTTTTGTATGAGATATGGTCTTCACGTCCCGGCTCATGAACGCCTTAACCGGGGACTGCATCTGCCGGTCTTTCCTGATCTTCTTGAAATCCTTGCGGGAGATCATTCCCACAAGCCGCTCGTCTTTGTCCACCACCGGAATGCCGGTGCAGCCGATTTCTCTCAGAAGATTCGCCACTTCCTCCACCGCGGTATCCTCGCTCACGGTGACCACGGGATAGGACATGATATCCGACAACATCACCGAGGAGTGCTGGTTGCCCCGGATCATTTCCCCGATGGTCTCTTCAATGGTTTGCGGCTTGACATTCTTCAGCATGGCCGAGCCCGCTCCCGGATGTCCCCCACCCCCGAGACTCCGCATGATCAGTCCGATATTGAGCTCATCTGCGGCGCTCCTGCCGATGACCATGCACTTATTGCTCTCGATATCCTTGAAAATACCAAAGGCGGCATCCACGTTGACGATTTCCCTGTACATCTGCACCACCATGTTCAGATTCCGGACCCGGCCTTCCACCTCGATTCTGCAGAGGCTGACGGAAAAATCATTGATGGTGTCCCTGGTTGCCTTCTGCAGCATGGCAAACAGGATATCTTTCTGTTTTTTCCCGTATGCCTGTTTTAAAAACGTATTCAGGATGTTCAGATCCGCCTTGCGGTCGAGCAGGAAGGCGGCTGCATACGCGTCCCTGGCAAGTGTGGAGGGAAACGAGAGAAACCCGGTATCCTCATATATGCCCATCAGAAAAAGGGTCGCCTGGATGGGCGTGATCAGCTTTCTTTGTGTCTCGATTTCCTTGATCAGAAGGGAAACCGCAGCCCCGACCTCCTCCTGAACCTCATAACCGGCCCTGATATCTCCCGGTCCGTGGTGGTCCCACAGGATAATCTCAAGACCCTCTTTATCCCTGAGCGCCTCGATCCCCTCCAGCCGTCCCCATGAGTTGGTGTCCACCACAACGAGAGATGTCACTTCATTGACATCAATTTCTTTGGGGGAATACAGGTTGAACAGATCCTTGTGGATGGCAAGAAAATTCTTCAGGTTCGGGTTGACATATGTCGGAAGAACAGGGATCGCGTCCGGGTATATCACTGTTGCCGCCACAAGCGAAGATAGGCCGTCAAAATCCGTTCCTTTGTGGGTGGTCACAATCTGCAAAAGCATTCCTTCAAGTCAGGTTTTATTTCTCTTTTCAATAGTACAAAACCACCTTTGCAGTCAAATCTTTTTGAATATAACCGTCATGATGCACAGCAT